>NZ_AUTH01000001.1:0-1539 GCF_000497975.1 Pseudoalteromonas sp. TB41
AATTAATATGACCTAACTCAAAAGCAATCATTAGCTGAGTTTTTAATTCACCGACAGACCCTTTAGCCACAGAAAGAAAATAAGCTCTTTCTTTATCAGAGTAACGCTCATAACCCTCTGCAATATTGCTAGGCACTGAAACTGCGCTTCGACACATTTGATCTTTTAAGCCGAAATCCCTCAAAGCAGCAAAAGTTTGATATACAAACAAACTTAATGAGAAAGACTTTTTCCATACATCTAAACTTTCATACCTCACAACCACTCCTTAGCCTTAATCCCGCATTCATCATAAATTATAGTAAACATATAATTTAACGCACGGAACTTAATCTCTTTCGCAGCTCGGCTCTCGTAGCCCGTTACTCGAAACTCATTATCTAAAAACAAAAAACCCAGCATAAGCTGGGTTTTTGAATTCTTGATAACGTAAAAATTAACGTTTTGAGAACTGTGGACGCTTACGCGCTTTCTTAAGACCCACTTTCTTACGTTCAACTTTACGTGCATCACGAGTAACGAAACCTGCTTTACGAAGTTGTGGACGTAATGACTCGTCAAACTCCATAAGTGCACGAGTGATACCGTGACGGATAGCACCAGCTTGACCAGTAGTACCACCACCAGCAACGGTGATGTGTAAGTCAAACTTTTCAGTCATGTCAACAAGCTCAAGAGCTTGACGAACAACCATGCGTGCTGTTTCGCGACCAAAGTACTCTTCTAAAGAGCGCTTGTTGATTACGATGTTACCAGTGCCTGGGCGTAAGAATACGCGAGCACTTGAACTTTTACGACGACCTGTACCGTAGTATTGATTTGCCATGATAGTGCTCCTTAAATGTCTAGAACCTGAGGCTGTTGTGCAGCATGATTGTGCTCAGTACCCGCGTAAACTTTAAGTTTACGGTACATAGCGCGGCCTAAAGGACCACGTGGCAACATGCCTTTAACAGCTTTTTCGATGATCATTTCAGGCTTTGCAGCTTGAAGTTTATCAAAAGTAGTAGACTTAAGACCACCTGGGAAACCAGAGTGAGCATAGTACACTTTGTCTTTGAATTTATTACCAGTAACAGTAACTTTCTCAGCGTTAATAACGATGATGTAATCACCAGTATCTACGTGCGGTGTGTACTCAGCTTTATGCTTACCGCGTAGGCGATGAGCGATTTCAGTAGCGATGCGACCTAAAGTTTTACCTTCAGCGTCAACTACGTACCAGTCACGTTTTACTGTTTCTGGTTTAGCAACAAACGTTTTCATTTATAAAAATCCAATGTTTTTCAATTAAAACCACAGGTAGTTATGTTTAACTACCGCTCTAAGTTTGCTACAACCCCTTCGAGTTTTAGACTTTTGCGCCGCTCACAAGTGGCTAAACTATATGAGGACATAGAACGCAACGTGGCAGACGCGGGAGTATACCAGCACTTAAATAACATTGCTACCGGCCGGTTGTTTTTTCCTCAAGAAAAGTTATTACTCAGCGGTCAGCGGTCAGCGGTCAGCGGTCAGCGGTCAGCGGTCAGCGGTCAG
>NZ_AUTH01000002.1:0-7648 GCF_000497975.1 Pseudoalteromonas sp. TB41
AAAGCGATATTAAGAATTGTGCGCCGGTTGTTTCCAGAACTAACCGGCCAATTACATTTACCGCGATGGGGTAGAGTAGTCGCGTTGCCAGAGCTACCAACAGATGATGGCGAACGTGGCAGCGATGCGTTTTACCCACGCTATGCGGTAAACGTTCAACTCATTGACGAAAATGGCACAGACACTAAATCAAAACCACTTCAAGCCGTGCCACTTCCATTACCAGGTGCAGGCGATAAAGCAGGCCGACTAGAACCGCCGGCTATTAATTCAATTGTAGAAATTGGCTTTGCCTATGGCCGAGCCGATAAACCATTCATTAGAACTGTATTGCCCTTTGGTTGGGACTTACCTGCAATCAAAGAGGGTGAAACCCGTACTCAAGTACGCGAAGGTGTTTATCAGCATATTGATGTTCAGGGTAACTTTGAAAACAAAACCGACGAATCATTAAAAGACATCATCGGTAAGTTAGCAGAGCTGCAGTGTGAAACACGCAAAGTAATTGCAATCAAAGAACAAGAGCATAAGAGCCCTAAAACGTGGGTAGGTAGCGAAAGCGAGAACGTACTTAAATTACTTTCAGAGCTAATGGCAACAGTAAAAGATATAGCAACAGAATGCGCAACCCATAAGCACACAACCACAATGCCCCCACCGATAACTGCAGCAGTATTCACAAGCAAAGCAGGTGAAGCTGCAGCCCAAAAATCTAGGCTAGACCCAATAACAAAGTAATACACAAGCCACTCAAACAAGCCCAGCATCACGCTGGGCTTTTTAGTGCGTGCCACTCGCTGCAGTAAAGTTATCGCTATCTATGTTGGACAGCGAGGTTCTAGCCACGGAAACTAACCCCACGCAGAATGTATGCCACGAAATCCGCACTCTTCCTCACCCTCCTGCGCGCTCTTTATCATTACTTTTTTACAGTTTTAAAGTACTTCATTTAAACCGCCAGCCAGCGGAGTATATAGGGCCCTTAGTAGATCAAAGATCTGAAAAGATCGTGATTAATTTCACTGTTTTGCAGTTTAACCGACTGTAATTTATAATGAATTTAAAATAATAAGACGATATAACAATAACTTAGTTCGTTTACGTGAGGTTTTAAAGATCAGAGCGGATTTTTAAGAGGCAATAAAACTAATATAAAACAATAATTTAATCAAAAACAAAAATGAAATTGAAAAACACTAAAAAAGCATGCAAAAAAATCGATTTTTGTAAAAGCTAAACACATAACTGTTTGCCTTTATTCTGGTGATGTTTAACAATGTCACTATCAAGCTTAAAAATAATTTAAATTTAGCGTTACAAAAACAAAACAACGACCAAAACTGTGACCAAAGGAAAGTTTTAATTTCATTTTTATTTATAAGTAATTATTTTTAAAGGTTTATTTATTTTATGTGTGAATTACTTGGCATGTCAGCCAATGTGCCAACGGATATTTGTTTTAGTTTTTCAGGGTTGTTGGAGCGCGGTGGCAATACGGGGCCGCATAAAGATGGCTGGGGCATTACTTTTTATGAAGGTAAAGGCTGTAGAACCTTTAAAGATCCTGAGCCAAGTTACCAGTCAGAAATAGCTAAATTAGTTAAAGCTTATCCGATTAAAAGCGTATCGGTGATAAGTCATATTCGTCAAGGCAACCGCGGGCGAGTGTGTCTAGAAAACACCCATCCGTTTACTCGTGAGTTGTGGGGGCGTGAAATAACCTATGCTCATAACGGGCAGCTTTCAAATTATCATGATTTAAAACCTGAATATTATCGACCTGTGGGTAATACCGATAGCGAGTTGGCATTTTGCTGGTTGCTTGACAAAATTCGTGAAAAGTACCCGCAGCGACCAAGTAATATGGCGTCGGTTTTTAGATATGCGGCTAAGCTTTCGCATACGCTACGTGAAAAAGGCGTGTTTAATATGTTATTGACCGATGGTGTATTTGTTTTAGCGTATTGTACTAATAATTTACATTACATAACGCGCCGTGCGCCATTTGGTAAAGCAACACTTATTGATGCTGATATGGTGGTCGACTTTCAACAAGAAACCACACCAAACGATGTGGTAACGGTTATAGCAACAAGGCCGCTAACCAACGATGAACGCTGGCAAAAAATGCAGCCAGGAGAGTTTGCGTTATTTAAAATGGGTGAATTAATGTAGGTTGGTAGAGTAAAACGAAACTCAACTTAAAGTTTCAAATTTAAGTATTGAAATGAAAAGCCCAAGTTATGGTTATCACACTTGGGCTTTTCGTATTGCATCTTGTAAGTAATTTATTAGGGGGTTATTTCGTTCTTAACTTGTGCAGGTAAAGCCGGTGGATTGATCACGGTAAACGATTTCATCTGCACTTCAAACTGTTCCACACCTTTTTCACCTTTCCACATGCGCACGAGCATATAATCCATTTCTGGGGCAAACCATGCTAAGGCTTGGCGTTTGTCATTGTCGTATAAACGTTTTACTTTAATGGCTTCTACGTTACCAATCGGTAAGGAAATCATTTCGGTTTCTACCACTTCAAAGTCGTAGTCACGGCAATTACCTTTTTTATCAACTAACGGAAACGAGAAACTAGTTTTTCCTTTTTTAAGTCCTTCTCGAACTTGCACTTGATAAGAAATACCATCTTGGAAGTTATCATGCCATTGGCATTTTAACGGGTAGTCGCTGGTGTTACTGGTGACAGTTTGTGTTTGACGATCAAAGTTAATTTCATACTTTTTGTCAGGCCCAGTCCCCGTGCGGATCATAGAGTACTGAATAGGCTCTACTCTATCGTTAGCAAAGCTAAAAGTTGATGACTCTTGACGTGAGTCAGAGAAAATCATCCATTCAATATCGCTATGGTAAGTGACTTGGTAGTTATTATTATCGAGTTTTTTAAGCGTCCGCTCGGCTGTACCATGATTTGCGCCTTTGCGCAAAATATCGTAGCTGGCTTGATACTGGGTTAACTCACCTGCAATCAGGCTGGTAGGAAGTAATAAAGTGCCCGCACATAATAGCCAGGCACTTAATTTTTTATTTTGGGTAGTGCGCGCCGTGTGCAGGAAGTTGTTTTTCGTCAAGAACTGCATAATCTGCTTCCATCGTAAGTCGTTGTTCACTGAACCACTTGACCACCAAAGGATAAATTATGTGCTCTTGCGCATGCACACGCTTAGCGAGCGTGTCTGCTGTATCGTCTGCTAATACAGGCACTTTGGCTTGAAGAATAACGGGTCCACCGTCTAATTCTTCAGTAACAAAGTGAACACTAACGCCGTGAATGTCGTCTTTTGCATCAATTGCTCTTTGGTGGGTATTCAGCCCCTGATACTTAGGCAACAAAGATGGATGAATGTTCAACATTTTTCCAACATATTTTTGCACTAAGCTAGGAGTTAGAATACGCATAAACCCAGCTAATACAACTAGATTTGGTTCAAAAGAGTCAATTATATGCATTAATTGGGCATCGTACGCTTCGCGTGAGTCAAACTCTTTATGACTCAGCACGTGTGTGGCAATACCAGCATTTTTTGCACGCTCTAACCCATAAGCGTCTGCTTTGTTACTAATAACAGCCGCTATATGGGCGTTTATCTCGCCGCTTTCACAGGCGTCTATAATGGCTTGTAAATTTGAGCCACTGCCTGAGATCAAAACTACTAGACGAGTGGGTGCCATTACGCAGCACCACCTACAATTTCAACTTGCTCTTCGCCAGCAACGGCATCTTGGATTTCACCAAGGTGCCATGCGTTCTCGCCAAGATCTTTTAAGATATTTAAGCTATTTTCAAGCTCATCCGCAGGTACAACTAACACCATGCCTACACCACAGTTAAATGTGCGGTACATTTCATGTGTTGTAATGTTGCCGTTTTCTTGCAACCAGCTAAACACACTTGGCCACTGCCAGCTATCACCTTTAACAACCGCTTTAGCAGATTCAGGTAATACGCGTGGGATATTTTCCCAAAAACCGCCACCAGTAATATGCGAAAGGGCATGCACGTCTACTTGCTTGAACAACTCAAGTAATGGTTTAACGTAAATACGTGTTGGTTCTAAAAGGTGCTCACCTAAGGTTTTGCCATCAATCACTTGATTAGTATCAGCGTTAGAGACTTCTAAAACTTTGCGAATTAAAGAGAAACCATTTGAGTGAGGACCGCTAGAAGCAAGGGCAATAAGTTGATCGCCTGCAGCTACTTTAGTGCCATCAATAATTTTTGATTTTTCTACCACACCGGTACAAAAGCCTGCCATGTCGTAGTCTTCACCATCATACATACCTGGCATTTCAGCTGTTTCGCCACCAATTAGGGCACAACCTGAAATTTCACAACCTTTACCAATACCGGTTACTACGTCGGCTGCTGTGTCTACATCTAGTTTACCCGTTGCATAGTAATCTAGAAAAAACAGCGGTTCAGCGCCTTGTACTATTAAATCATTTACACACATCGCAACTAAGTCGATACCTACAGTATCGTGCTTTTTAAGGTCAATTGCTAAGCGTAACTTAGTGCCAACACCGTCAGTGCCTGCTACAAGTACAGGTTGCTTATAACCTTCAGGAATTTCGCAAAGTGCGCCAAAACCACCAATTCCGCCCATCACTTCAGGACGACGAGTTTTTTTAACTACGCCTTTAATACGCTCAACAAGTGCATTACCAGCGTCGATATCTACGCCCGCGTCTTTATAGCTTAGAGACTGTTTTTGTTCGCTCACAGGTTTTCCTCAAAATAGTTGTTTTGATGCTTACTTAGAAACGCGCGTATTTTACAACAATTGCAAGGGCGCGGCTAGTTGAAATCTGGATTTGATTTTAAAGACAAGGACACTTGTCCGCTAGTTGCTGTATTAGTAAACAAAAAAAGCGCCCAATGGCGCTTTTTAATATGGAAATAAAAATTAATACTACAAATTAGGCTTTAGCTGTAAGTATCGCTCTAAGTGGTGCAGGGTAGCCTTCAATGGTTTTACTGGTGTCAGCGGGGTCTAAAAAGTCAACTAAAGATTCGTTTTCCATCCAGTCAGTTTTACGCTGCTCGTCGAGCGTTGTAATAGCACAATCTTTAATTTGCACATCTTTAAAGCCAACACGTTCCATCCACAATTTTAATGCCGCAGTGCTTGGAATAAACCATACATTACGCATTTTCGCGTAGCGGTCGGTCGGTACTAATACGGTGTTTTCATCGCCTTCAATAACTAATGTTTCAAGCACGAGTTCTCCGCCTGGGCGAAGCTGTGCTTTTAATTGCGCTAAAAAGTCGATAGGGGAACGACGATGATAAAGCACCCCCATTGAAAATACCGTATCAAACGCTTTAAGCTCTGGCAGGGCTTCTACACCTAATGGTAACAAATGCACGTTTTCATCTGGGTTAAAGTGTTTAATTGCCTGAAACTGACATAAAAATAAGTCAGATGGGTCAATACCCACTACAAACTGAGCACCTTCACCGCGCATACGCCATAGGTGATACCCCGAGCCACAACCAATATCTAATACAGTACGGCCTTTTAATGGCTCAATATGCGGCAGGAGTCGATCCCATTTCCAGTCGCTGCGCCATTCGGTATTTATTTCAATACCGTGAACGTTAAACGGGCCTTTACGCCAAGGCATCATCCGTTTTAATAAATGCGTGGTTTGCTTTTTTTCGCCTTCAGACATTTCGCCAGGCGCACCTATTGCTACTTTGCTGACAATATCAACTTGGTTTGTCGATACCTCGGGTAAGTTTTTCAGCACTTTTTGCCATTGTGGCAAATCGCCATGGCTTGCCTCTTGTTGCCAATGCTTTAATTGCGCAGGCAAGGTTTCTAGCCAGTGGCTAAGTGGGCTTTGTGCAATCGCAGCGTAAAATTGGTTAAACCATGCAGACATGTGTCACTCTCTAAATTATTTAATTGCTACCATTGAGCAAAAATTAAAACATTGATACCACACTTGCGTTTGGCTAAAACCAATGTCGCTTAAACGTTGTGTATGTGTACTAAGTGTATCGGGGCGCATTACGTTTTCAATGGCAGTACGCTTTTGGCTTATTTCAAGCTCAGAGTAGCCATTATGGCGTTTAAAGTCGTGGTGCAAGTCAATCAGTAAGTTATCGCACTGCTCGTTTTCGGCTTTAATTTTTTCACTTAATAACAAAACGCCACCGGGCTTTAAATTAGCGTATATTTTTTCAAGTACCGCTTTGCGCTGCGCAGGTGGTATAAATTGCAGGGTAAAGTTCATTGCCACTACCGACGCGTTTTGTATATCAAGCTCGTTAATATCACCTAAGGTAACCGTTACAGGAACGTCTGATCTAAATCCTTGTAAATGGACCTTACAACGTTCAACCATGGCTTGTGAGTTATCTACGGCGATAATTTGGCAGCTATCGGTTTTAATATTACGACGCATACTTAAGGTTACTGCCCCTAATGAGCAGCCCAAGTCGTACAGGTTAGAATTAGGCTGAGCATACTCACCCGCTAATTTTCCCATAGTACTTACAATAGTGGCATAACCGGGTACCGAGCGTTGGATCATGTCGGGAAATACTTCAACCACGTTTTGATCAAAACTAAAGTCTTTTACTTGTTGCTCAGAGGCATAAATACTGTCTTTTATACTCACGAAGGCAGTCTCTTTGAAAATAATAGTGCTATTTTAACATTTTATGCTGGATAGTCAGTGATAAATTCAGTAGCTTGACTAGAATTATGAAGAATAAGTATAAAAGAGATTATTAAATGAGCAAAAGTAAGGTTATTAGTACCGACGATATATTAGCAACATTATGCCACTCAGTAACGGGTGTACTTTCATCAGCCAGCGGCAACGAGATCAGCTATTCAGCCATGGTACAAAAAATAACGCGTACTTGTATGCGACCAGACATAGGTTGTTTTGTTTTATTTGACGGGGGCTTTACCGGCTTAGTTGTTACCAACTTTACGGCGCAAGCGGCGATGGAAATTTATGGCGATTACATGCGTAATATGGGCATGCCAGAAGACGAAATCGCGCATAGTCACTTATCTGATGACGTTTCAAACGTGATGGGTGAGTTGATGAACCAAATAGTGGGCGACTTCACGTCGAAAGTGCGTGAACAACTTCATACCTCTATTACCCAAAATCAGCCAAAAATGATGGCTATTAATAAACAAGTGCAAATATCGGTTGATACCACTATGGATCGCCCGCAAGCTCGCCGTGTAACGTTTACGACTCGCAATCAAAATATCTTCTATTTAGAATTAGCGATGGATAAAACAGAGTTTATTAAACTTCACGATTTTGACATTGTAGAAGCTGTAGACCCAGACGACATTATCGCAAACGAAGCCAAGCAAAAAGCGGATAAAGAAAAAGCAAAACAGCCAAAGCAAGATGATAGCGACGACGACTTTATGGCCGAATTAGGGCTTTAACGTTTTAAGTAGGTTGGGTTGAGTAAAACGAAACCCAACGAGCTTTTGAGCTGTCAGTTTGTAGCTATCAGTAAATTATAAAAAAACGCGATTTAGTATCGCGTTTTTTATTAACGAGGGCTTTCATTATGAACTCGTGTGTCATTGAATTTTGGCTGACCGCTGACCGCTGACCGCTGACCGCTGACCGCTGACCGCTGACC
>NZ_AUTH01000003.1:0-107211 GCF_000497975.1 Pseudoalteromonas sp. TB41
CAGCGGTCAGCGGTCAGCGGTCAGCGGTCAGCGGTCAGCGGTCAGCGGTCAGCGGTCAGGTAATAAAAATAAAACACCGAGCCTTTTGCAAGCGCAATTTTTATATTGTAGGCGGGAGTTTACCTCGCGCAGGTTTTAGCAATGAGAAACTGTGTTTCTAACGTAAGTAAGCTATACGTCCACATTGAAAATGTTGGCGGTGGTGTTACCAAAAAACCACCGTTATTGTTTTATTAAGCTCTTTAAGTTTTTACTGTACGTTCTACTTACCTTGAGTGTTTTTTCGTTATCTAACACCGCCATATATTCAGAATTACGTAATGGGTTGAGCTGTTTGATATGGCTTAAATTAACAATGGTTGATTTATGTATGCGTAAGAAGTCTTCTGGTAAGGTATTTTTTTCAAGATCTTTTAAACGCGCACGCATTACATGGGTTTCAGCCAGTGTATGAACACACATATAATCGCCTGCGGCATCAATCCATAAAATATCTTTAAACGGAATTATTTGAATTGGGTTTTTAGCATCTTGGATGACTAAGTTTTCGGCTTCAAATTTATATTCTGAGTTTTTTGAGCTTTCTAATTCTTGATGTTCGTTTTCTATCAGCGATTGGTGTACTTCAATCAATGTATTTTTTCTGTGGAGTTGCTCTGTTTTTACTACTCTTTCTATGGCTTCTGCAAGGCGAGCTAACTTAACGGGCTTGAGTAAGTAGTCAAGGGCTCTTACCTCAAATGCTTTAACGGCATGCTGGTGAAACGCAGTAACAAAAATAACCGCTGGACAGCTTTCTGGTTGAAAATATTTAATTAGTTCAAAGCCTGATTTTGTTGGCATTTCTATATCTAGAAACACTAAATCAACGTCATGTTTGTTAAGTACGTTAATAGCGTCATCAACACTTTGTGCACTGCCAATCACTTCAATTTCAGCAAAGGCCTCTAAACGAATACGCAACCCTTCAATAGCGCTGTATTCATCGTCAACAAGTAATGTTTTTAATTGAATCATTATTGCAAACCATTAATAGGAAGAGAAATACAAAGCCATGCGCCGCCTAATTTGCCATTGCCTTTCTCAATGCGATGGCTATTTCCATACATTAATTTTAAGCGTTGCTCGCAATTAGCCAAGCCAATGCCCCTTTTCGATTTTTTATTATCGTCAAACCCTTTACCAGTATCTGCAACCTTAATGAGCAATGCGGTTTTTGTTTTTTCAACTTTAATTGTGATCACCATTTTTTGATCTGCGCGCATACCATGTTTTAACGCGTTTTCTACCAATGGTTGAATTAATAAAGAAGGTATTAATAAATCGTTGCATGGTTCATCAACGTTAATATTAACCTCTAACCGGTCAGTAAATCGACATTGCTCTATATCTAAGTAGGTTTTTAATATGGCAATTTCTTCTTTAATCGCTACTTTTTCAAGCGGATCGGTATACAAACTATGGCGCAGAAGATCACAAAGCTTTTCGAGCATATTCACTGCCTGCACACTTTCTTTTTTTAAGATTAAGGTGCAAATAGCATTAATGCTGTTAAACATAAAGTGCGGATTAAGCTGATATCGAAGCATTTTAAGCTGTGACTCTTTAGCTAGGTGTGTCGCTTCTGCGGCTTTTTGAGTTTGCTCTAAATTGTCGAGATATATTTTTATCCCGTAATAAAAAGCAGTCCATGTTGAGAGCATAGTTAACGATGCAGACGTCCATGTACCAAAGTCAAACCATGTCATTGAAAGCCACCAATTGCCATATAACCACTGCAAAGACGCCCATTTAATTTGTGTCCAGATTAATGTGGCAGTTAACAGCAGCACCAGATGCAGTGCTATTTTAACTTTAATCCCTTGCCTATTTGAGCAGTTATAAGCCCTTCTTAAAAGCAAGGTGATTAAAAAGCCACACGCTACATCAATAATTAAATGCGGAATGTGTATCGACCATGGCTCGTCGCTTGGTATTTTTATCATTAGCTCGGTCAGCATTGCATACACAATCCAACCGCAGCTCTGAAACAACCAGAAAAGATGACTTCTGGGATTTTTGGAATTCAAATTAATACGTCCAACTTTAAAGGCAGTTGAATAGCTTACTTATTATCAACTGCCTTTGCCTTATTTATTTTGAGCACGTGATTGATAATGCGTCATTATTAGGTTTTGCAGTCAACGCGATATCTGCAACTGCTAAACTTAAACGCTGAGCTGAAATACGAATTACATCTGACATAGATTGTTCAATCAGTTCGCTATCGGCGCAATTGAGTGCGATTGATAAAGTATGCCAGCGCTTATCTGCCATTGTTTTTTCAAACGATGAAAAATCAATACTTCTTAAACAGTTATCTAAATTACACATTACTTGTAACTGGGCACCTTGCTCTGGAGCTTTATCTAATCGCATCTTTAGTTCAAGGTAACCTGATTTAAATTTGCGTTCGAGTAGCGTAGGTTTTAAGTAACTTAGGCTAAGCGTTGCATCTGAGGATTGAGATTGCCACTTAAACTGCCTTGCATCCTCTTGATACGATAAATTAACCGATTGCATTAACAAACTTTTTTTATCGCCACTGGTGGCCGATGAACCACTAGTTAAAACCTTTGCTGTTGTATCAGCTAACGCCCAAGTGAGATTTTTAGCTAAACTTTTTACAAACAATGGGTGTGCATCGCTTTTAACGATTTTTTTAGGGCTTGTAGTTTCACTCACAACAGGTATGTTTACTGTGTCTTGATAAGTTAACCCGTAGCCATAGGCAAAGAGCGGGTCGTAATTTACATCGCCTAAGTTAAGGCTAAATTGGTCGTCGTATTTAGGCCACGAAAAACTCAACTTACCGCTAAAATCAAACTGACTGTTACCGTTTTTATCTGTTAGTAATACGTCTGCAACTCCCTCACCCTCAGAGCCTGGTAACCATGCAGCAACAAAGGCATCTGATGCATTGAGCTCTTTATTGACCCAAAGCGGGCGACCACTTAAAAATACGGTGACTACCGGAATATTGTCTGCCTTAAGTTTTTTCAGCAGTGCAAGAGCGTGTTTGCTTTCATGCTGAAACTCTAACATTTCTATATCACCAAACCACTCAGCATAAGGTTCTTCACCAATAACAACAATGGCTACATCTGGCTTGGTTTTATAGTCACCAGACTCACTTAAGCTTATTTCACCGCCTGCTTTTAATACTTGCGACTTTAAACCTGCATAAATAGAGGTCGCATTTGGAAAGTCGCTATTAGTATTGTCTGTGCCCTGCCAAGAAACGCTCCAGCCACCGGCTTGCATATTGATTGCATTGGCGCCTTTACCGGCAACTAAGATGCGGCTATGCGCTTTAATTGGCAAAACGTTTTCGTTGTTTTTTAATAGAACGAGTGACTTGCGAACCGCTTCTCTTGCCAAAGTGCGATGCTCATTAGCGCCTAACCACTGCGGGTGTTGTGATTCAGGTCGCGCTGATGGTTTACCCTTTGTAAACACCCCCCAGCGGATTTTAGCCCTTAAAAAGCGTCTAACCGCATCGTTTATTCTTGATTCGGCTATTACCCCCTCTTTCACTTGCTTAACAGTATTATGATAAAAGGCTTCAAAATGCTCTGGCACCATGATTACATCAACACCTGCGTTTATGGCTTGGGCGCATTGCTCTAAATCGCAGCCTTCTACAAACTTATGCGCATTCCAGTCGCTTACTAAAAACCCATCAAAACCAAGTTGGTTTTTAAGTACATCCGTTAATAAATGCTTATCGCCATGTACACGTTTGCCATTCCAACTATTAAAGGATGCCATCACTGATTGCACGCCTTCATTAATAGCAGAAAAATAACCTGCGCTGTGAATATCTCTTAATCCTTTTTCATCGATAAGGGTATTTCCGCGATCAACGCCTCGCTCAGTGCCACCATCACCCACAAAGTGCTTAGCGGTGGCAATACGGTTACTGCCTTTTAAAAAGTCAGCGCCTATGTCACCTTGAATACCGGTCACCATACTACCTGCATACAACCTAACTAATTCAGGGTCTTCTGAGTAACTTTCATAAGTTCTGCCCCAGCGATCATCTCTGACTACAGCAACAGTAGGCGCAAAACTCCATTCAATCCCTGTGGCAGATACTTCCTTTGCTGTTGCTTGGCCTATGCGTTTAATTAAATCAGCATCATGCGCAGCTCCTAAGCCAATATTGTGCGGAAATAACGTAGCGCCATACACATTACTATGCCCATGCATGGCATCGGTTCCCCATACTGTCGGGATCGCAATACCATCTATGGTCGAATCCATAGAGGCTAGGTACATTTCATCTGCGTATTTTAACCAAGTAGCTTGATCCGCTCGTTTATTTCCGTAAGGGGCAGTATTTCCGCCATTTAGATAAGAGCCAAATCCATACTTTTTCATTTGCTCTACACTTAAATAACCAATTTCTGGCTGGATCATTTGCGCCACTTTTTGCTCTAAAGTCATTGTTGCGAGCAGTTTATCAATCTGTTTTTCAACGGCTGGATCACGCTTAAGTTGCGTATTCACATAAGGCCAGTTAACTTGCTGATTGTCTGCACTCAATACATTTTGACAGTTGAACATGCCAAAAACAGGCAATAAGCAAAGTAATAATTTAGGGTGTTTTATTTTCGACATTTAAAACCTTCGAGATTAAATACTGTTTTATAAAATACGGACTGATTAATTTAGTGTGGAATATATTCAATAAAATCATAATATGCCCATGAAGGGCTGTCGTAGTATTGACCCGGAAAGTAATTCCCTTGAGTCGAGTTGTCACCATTCCACTGGTTAATCATTATTTTTGTTTTATCAATTGGCCATGCATAGCCGGGAATTTCATTATCGGCTATTACGCCATCCCCATTGTCTTTGTACATCACTCTAATTGTTTTCTCGTTTCCTTGTGAGTCGTACAGATACCAACGAATTGATGAGCTTGACCAATCAAAGCCAATGGTTAATAAGTTTTCTCTGTAATCAAGCCCAAACTGGCTTAAATCGATATCCTTTTCCCAACTTTGATACGTGCCTCCTTGGGGCTGGTAAATCACATTGGTATGAACAACATTGCCTAAAGAAGGTAATAGTTCGATATCTATTTCTTGCCATGCGCGTCCTGGCGAATCCCACCATGAGGTATAAGTAAAAATAGAAGACACGGTACCGGCGATATTGCCCGACTTAACACTGCCTTGTACCTTACCAAAACTATAAAAGTGATTACTTTGCAGCTCAGCACATGCACCTTGTGACAGAGAAAGGGTGATGCCGTGTTGACTTGGGTTAATCATTCTTGGGACAAATTCGCAGCCAAAAGGTGAGCCATTATCGCCACTACGTGCACTCCAAAGAGTTGTGTCAAATCCCCACGAAAAATCGTCTTTAAAATAGTTAGCGTATGTGGCGGGTGAAATAACTATAAGGCCAGCAACTAAGGTTGAAATTAACTTCGTTTTCATTATTAAATCCTTATTTAATCAAGCACCTCCTACAGTACTTTAGCCTGTAGGAGGGTAACTTTTACTCGGTTATTTAGAATGAAAAACCCGCTCTCATACCATAGTATCTCGGCATACCAAAGCTGCCTTTTGGGATCCCCTTACCAGTATTATTCCAGTATTGAATAGTTTCATCTGAAGCATTATTAACAAACACTTCTGCAAACCAGTTTTGTCCTTGCGGCTCATACTTAATAGAGGCGTTAAATACGGCAAACGCATCGCGGCTATCATCGATATATTTTGTTGCTTCATCTGGCACTTGAAAATCCATGTCATCTAAATGTTTATCAACATTCCATACCGTTGAGTACGACTCATCTTTCCAACTGGCATTTAACCATGCGTGAACAAAACCATACTCTCCTAAGTTGAGTGTATGTGTGTAACTGATATTGGCGGTAAACTCAGGGGTCATTGCTAAATTATTCCCCTTAAGATTGGTAGCTAACAGGGTATTTTCAGGATTTTTTGATTCTTCATAAGAAATATCAAACAGATACTCCGCGTCGTAATCCCATTTAGTATTCCAATCTTCAGTAACTTTTGCATCAGTCCACGTTACGTAACCACTAATTCGACCATTTGGATACGGCTTCCAATCAAACTCAAGCTCAATCCCTTTTATTGTTGAGCCAGGGACATTTTGTGTGTAGTAAGCTATAACTGGCTTGTTTTGAAAATCGAGTACAGGCTCGCCATTACCGTCTAAAACGGGAGAGCCATCTTCATCTTCTACCACAGATAAACGCTCTACGTTACCAATAGAGCCCACTGATGCGTATTGCATGTCGGTGTAATCTGTGTAGAAAAATGCGGCTTTTAGGTTTAATGAGTTATCAAAAAAGCTCGATTTAGCACCCAATTCCCATGTTAGTACTTCTTCTGGGTCGAACTTGGTTTCAAAACGAGTAACGTCACCGGTTCTGTCATTTACCACTTCGTAAACATCACCAATACCACCGGCTTTAAAGCCACTGGCAAGATAGGTATAAACCATGGTTTCAGGTGAAATGTCATAATCTAAACCAACACGAAAATCATGGTGTTTCCAACTTCCCTTATTGTCGTTTTCAAAGTATGACGCATAAATAGAAGGATCTTCGTAGTAGTCAACAGGAAGGTTATTTAAATCAGTTCTATTTAACCAACCTACGGCGCAGCCATCAGCATTAGAACAGCGATAGGTTTTTCCGCCTTTATCTTCTTTTGTTTCATCACTAAATCGATAGCCAAGTGTTAGGTGTAACTTTTCAGTTAAGTTGTATGTACCTTGACCAAATAATGCGAGGGCGTCGGTAGAACGATCGGGTTGATCCCAAAACGCTTTGTCATCCATAGGATTATCGTAATAACCTAAGGTTTTTGTTCTTTCATGAAAGTAATTAATACCTGCAATCCAGATAAAGTCGCCATATTCATCAGATTGTATTTGCAGCTCAGTTGAAAAAGACTCTGCGCCAGTGCCGTCTAAAAAGTAAGTTGCGCCATCCCAAGGGTCTAAACCTACTTCACTATCTTGTGCTGAAGAGCGTTCCATATCTTCATAGCCCAATAACCAGACAAGTGAATATTCATCGTTTATGTTGTAATTAAGGGTGTTTCTTAAGTACGTGATATCTAAATTAAGCTTACCGGGCACATTTACAACCGCCTGATAAGTATTATCGCTGGGTAAAAAGTTAGTGCAGTCTCCCCCTAGTTCAGCACTTCTGCCACGAATTTTATCGCAGTTAACTAAATCTAGGTTGTTATTGCTGTCATTTACATACTTTTGAAAAACAGTGTGGTTTGAAAAATTGCCGTCCAAAGGCTCCCACAAGGTGCTAATTCTAAATGAATATTCATCAGCATTATTGTAAAAATTGCTTTTATCAGCCGGTGTTAGCGCGCGAACTTTTTGCGCTTCTGGATCTGTGCCAGCGCCATCTATCCACCAGTTTTCTCGTTGGGTAATTGTTTGACCCACGCCTTGATAAGAGTCTTCAGAGATTACTGGCGCATTAAGAATATCGTCGCTTAAGCGTCTTGAGTCATATTGGTTAGGATCGTAATACCCCTCTAAATAAGAATCCCGTTTCAAGCCTTTTCCTGAAAACCTAACGGCAAATTCATCATTAATAGGAATATTTAAGACTGCATCAATATTTTTACTATTAAAGTTTCCCGCTTCAATACTGACGTTGCCATATAAACCGGTAAACTCTGGTTTTGCTGAAATAACATTAATACTACCCACCGTTGAGTTACGACCAAATAGGGTGCCTTGTGGGCCCCTTAGTGCTTCAACTCTGTCTATGTCGTACATCAATGCAAGGGCACCTTGCATACGTGGTGAGTAAATACCATCAAGGTGAACACCCACAGCCGGATCGCCAAGCTCAGTAATATTAGTAGAGCGTACACCTCGCATTGAAATAACCGGCGCAGCTTGATCTGTTGCAGTTGAAATATCTAAGCCAGGGACTAAGTTAGCAATATCCTTAACGCTATTAACACCGTTTCTTTTCAGCTCGGCTTCAGTTAATGCTGTAATGGCAACAGGTGTTTCCATTAATCTTGTTTTGCGCTTAGTTGCTGTTACCGAAATGATTTCTAATGAAACTGTTTCTTTTTCTGACGCTTGCTCCTTATCCGCGGAAGCTTCTTGAGCATTCAATGGCATTGAACAAGCCAACGCAACGGCTATTGATAGTGCTGTTTTATTTATTGTGTGCATGTTTGACCTTTTGGATGTGTGTGTAAACGTTAAACTTTGTTACTTTTATTTAACAGTCTCATAGTATCCATATCGATTATTTTTATTACTAGTCAAATACGCCAAGACGAGTTAGATATAACACAAACCGAAATCACCTTCTAATTTTTGAAGCTAAAGCCAGATAAACATCAAGTATTTTCCTCGTAGTTTAGCTTTTTGACTCTATTTCAGACACAAAAATACCGACTTAGTGTCGGCTTATTTATAAAAGCGGTAGACGCAGGATATCTCTTGTAAGGGTGAACCTGTGACTGCCTGATTCGTAGCTAGAAGAAGCGGCACATCTACATTGAAAAGTTGGCGGTGGTATTATTTATAGAACGTAGCTTACAGGCGTTTAAATACTCATGGTGATTTTGAACTTCTCATTTATCCCTCTTTCATTTCTCTTTGTGAATTTAAGTTTTTAAGGGCGTTACTCATAAAAAGGTTACGAGGCGCTGCGCTTTTAGAGAAGTGACTGAATGGAAGATTTGGCAGGTATCATTAGGTTTAACTGATATCTGAAAGCTTTCTCAAATTTCAGACATAAAAAAACCGACTTTCGTCGGTTTCTTTTCTATTAACTTTAATAGTAATAGAAAGTGGTGGGCGCAGGACGTATCTTCTAAGAGTGAACCTCCGACCGCTTGGTTCGTAGCTTGCTACTTTCCCATATTCACTTTATTTCAGGCACAAAAAAACCGACTCAGTGTCGGCTTATGTATGAAAGTGGTGAGCGCAGGACGTATCTTCTAAGAGTGAACCTCCGACTGCTTGGTTCGGAGTAGGTTACTCTATCCACATCCACGCTTTGATTTATTTCAGGCACAAAAAAACCGACTTAATGTCGGCTTATTTATGAAAGTGGTGGGCGCAGGAGGATTCGAACCTCCGACCGCCTGGTTCGTAGCCAGGTACTCTATCCAGCTGAGCTATGCGCCCACTTTCATATTTACTTATTTAAACTCTAAGTGAGAGTTGAAAGTGGTGAGCGTAGGACGTATCTAATAAGAATGAACCTTCGACCGCTTGGCGTTAGCCAACACTTTACTTATTTTATACTCTTAGCAGGAGTTGCAATGAAAGTGGTGGGCGCAGGAGGATTCGAACCTCCGACCGCCTGGTTCGTAGCCAGGTACTCTATCCAGCTGAGCTATGCGCCCACTTTCATTTTGCTTGTTTTAACTCTAAGCAGAGCGTTCTCTAAAAGAGAGTAAAGTATGGTGGGCGCAGGAGGATTCGAACCTCCGACCGCCTGGTTCGTAGCCAGGTACTCTATCCAGCTGAGCTATGCGCCCATACTTTATTTTACAAGATGCGCCATTTAAAAAATGGTGGAGAGGGAGGGATTCGAACCCTCGATAGAGCTACAAACTCTATACTCCCTTAGCAGGGGAGCTCCTTCGGCCACTCGGACACCTCTCCGTCTTGTGGGGCGTATAATAAAGATTTCAGAAAATATGTCAAACACTTTTCTGACAAAAGTGACTATATGGCTATAGATTGCACACATGCCTAGTTTTAAAGTGTAATTAGTTTGAAAAATAATCAGGTTAAGTGTTTGGGGTGCTTGAATTTACACCCATCACTGGCACTAGTTCGTCCGTAAGTTCAGCAAGGTATTGCTCTTGATAGCCTAACTTCTGAAACTCGGCAATACACGCGCGATAATACGCTTCTCGCTGTTGCTCTGTAGTGTTCTCATCAGGTAAAGATTCTACTCGTTTAGCTTTCATATTATTTCTCTAAGTCCTTTAGAAATTTTTATTTTTTACGACTAAGAATGACCGTGTATAAATTTAGGCCACATTTTAGCTAAAAAATTCACATAAATACAACATAATGTTTAAAAAACAATCATACCAAAAAGTTATAGCACTGCTGTAATGTTGCTAAGCAGTCAAGCAACTTTATGATAATGAAGCTGAATTAAAGATTAATTTACTTTTATACTTACACTTAATTATCAGTGTAGTACTTATTAATTAAAAGCCCTAATATGAAGTTTAGGCAATGTCTCACAAACAATAAGGCAAAAAAAAACGCCGCTAATTAGCGGCGTTAATAATTTTATAGTTTATTCCTTCAAGCTTAGTCAGCTTGTGGGCGCATGTGCGGGAATAAAATAACATCTTTGATAGTTGATGAGTCAGTAAATAGCATCACTAAACGGTCAATACCTATGCCCTCACCTGCCGTTGGTGGTAAACCATACTCAAGTGCGCGAATGTAGTCTTCGTCGTAGTGCATTGCTTCATCATCACCTGCGTCTTTTTCTTCAACTTGGCGAGAAAAACGCTCAGCTTGATCTTGTGCATCATTAAGCTCAGAGAAACCATTTGCAAGCTCACGGCCACCAACAAAGAATTCAAAGCGGTCAGTTACAAATGGGTTTTCGTCGTTACGACGTGCAAGTGGCGATACTTCCCACGGATACCCTGTGATAAATGTCGGTTGGATAAGCATATGCTCAGCCGTCTCTTCAAATATTTCACATAAAAACTTACCCGGGCCCCATACGCAGTTTTCAGGAATTTTAACATGCACTTGTTTAGCGTACGCTTTTAATTCTTCAAAGTGGTTTTCTGGGTCGTTAAATACCGCAGCATCAAACTCAGGGTTATATTTTAAGATTGCGTCACTCATGCTTAAACGTGTGAACGGTTGACCAAAGTCATACTCTACTGAATCAATCACTTCACCGTTTTCATCTTTAGTGGTGTTAACCACAATTGGGCTGCCCAGTACGTTAGTTGCAACTGTACGTAACATGTCTTCGGTGATGTTCATTAAATCAATGTAGTCAGCATACGCTTGGTAGAACTCAATCATAGTGAATTCTGGGTTGTGGCGTGTCGATAACCCTTCGTTACGGAAGTTACGGTTAATTTCGAATACACGGTCAAAACCACCTACTACTAAACGCTTTAAGTAAAGCTCAGGCGCAATACGTAAGTACATGTCGATATCAAGCGCATTATGATGAGTTACGAATGGACGCGCAGATGCACCACCAGGAATAACCTGTAGCATTGGCGTTTCTACTTCCATAAAATCGCGGTCTGCTAAAAAGCGACGAATACCTTCAACCACTTGTGAGCGAATACGGAATGTTTCACGCGTTGCTTCGTTAGTAATTAAATCAACATAACGCTGACGGTATTTCGTTTCTTGATCCGATAGGCCATGGAATTTTTCAGGAAGTGGACGAAGTGACTTAGTCAGTAGTTCGTACTCAGCCATGTCTACGTATAAATCGCCTTTACCCGATTTATTAAGCGGCCCTTTAACACCAATAATATCGCCAATATCAAGCTGGCCATATTTTGCTTTTAAATCTTTTTGTACGTCTTTTGATGCATAAACTTGTACACGGCCTTTCATATCTTGAATAGACATAAACGGACCACGCTTAGCAAGAATACGACCTGCAATCGATACTACGTGCTGTAATTCGATTAATTCTTCTTTACTCTTATCACCAAACTCAGCCTGCAAATCTGCCGTGTAATGCTCACGACGGAATTGGTTTGGATGACCGTTGGCTGGGCAATTTTCGCGAATAGCGTCTAATTTGCCGCGACGCTCAGCGATTAACTTATTTTCGTCTTGGATTTGATCAGTCATTTTTTAGCTCTTTTTTAGCTTGGTGGTTATAAACCAGATTTTAAGCTGGCTTCAATAAATTTGTCTAAGTCGCCATCGAGTACCGCTTGAGTGTTACGGTTTTCAACGCCGGTACGTAAATCTTTAATACGCGAGTCATCAAGTACGTAAGAACGAATTTGACTTCCCCAGCCAATATCAGACTTGTTGTCTTCTTGGCTTTGCTTTTCTGCATTTTGCTGTTGTAGCTCAAGCTCAAATAATTTCGCTTTTAACTGCTTCATTGCTTGGGCTTTATTTTTATGCTGCGAGCGCTCGTTTTGACACTGCACCACAGTATTAGTTGGCACGTGAGTAATACGTACCGCTGATTCAGTGGTATTTACGTGCTGACCACCCGCGCCTGATGCACGGTAAACGTCTATACGTAAGTCAGACGGATTAATATCAATCTCAATGTTGTCATCAACTTCTGGGTAAACAAACGCAGAAGCAAACGAGGTATGACGACGACCACTTGAGTCAAATGGACTTTTACGAACGAGGCGGTGTACGCCTGTTTCAGTGCGTAACCAACCATAAGCGTATTCGCCAGAAAAACGCACCGTTGCGCCTTTAATACCAGCAACATCGCCATCGGTGGCTTCAACAAGCTCTACTTTAAAGCCTTTTGCTTCACCCCAGCGTAAGTACATACGCAGTAAAATATTACACCAGTCTTGTGCTTCAGTACCGCCAGAGCCTGATTGTAAATCAAGGTAGGCATCGTTTGAATCGTGAGAGCCTGAAAACATACGACGAAACTCAAGCCCTTCAAGCTGCTGGTTTAAATCAGCTAGTTCGCTTTGTGCTTCATCAAAAGTGTCTTGGTCTTCAGCTTCAACAGCAAGCTCTACTAAACCTTCAACATCGTCAGTACCAGCAACAAGGTTATCGATTGTTTCAACCACGGCTTCTAGTGCTGACTTTTCACGACCAAGGGCTTGTGCGCGCTCAGGCTCATTCCATACGGCTGAATCTTCAAGTTCGGCGTTAACTTCTTCTAAACGTTCTTGTTTAAGAGCGTAGTCAAAGGTACCCCCGAAGCAGTTCAGTACGTTCGCGAATTTCCTTGATTTGATTAATCACAGGATTCACTTCAAACATGTACATTACTCCAAAATGGCTAGGTTATTGCGCACTTAAAAAAGAGACCGAGCGCAATTAAAAATCATTAAATAATAAAAACGCCCGATTTTAACAAAAAACCGCGCGTTTTATTAGCCTTTTATGCATGGTTTGAAGATATTTTTTAGCCCACTTTTTCAAGCTCTCTAACTATAAGTTGTAAGCTAAATTTACTTCTAAATTCATTTATATCGAGCTGATACGCTACTTTAACAAACTGCGCCTCGGTATCTGGCCAAGCTTTTACATCAATCCCAAAGGCAATGGCATCCACTAAGCGTGCAGACTGATGCTTTAATACTAGCTTTAAGTGTTTTTCACCCACAATACGCTGTTGGATTACTTCAAAGGTGTGTTCAAATATCGGCTCAGGAAACTGCTGCCCCCACGGGCCCGATTGTTTTAAAAGCTGGGCAAAATCCATGCTAAAGCAATCATTAGGTAACTCACCATCTGTAAATACAATACAGCGTTTACTTTCTTCACTGAGTTGCTCGCTAACTGCACTATTAAATGCGCGTTTGAACTCAGTAAATTGTTGCTCGTTAATACTTAAACCTGCCGCCATTGCGTGGCCGCCAAATTTATTAATTAAACCAGGCTGCGCAGTGTTTAAACCTTCAAGCAGGTCGCGCATATGTAAACCTTCAATAGAGCGACATGAACCTTTTATCTCACCGTTTTCGCCACCCGCAAATATCACGGTTGGGCGGTGGTATTTTTCTTTTAAGCGCCCCGCTAAAATGCCAATAACGCCTTGGTGCCAATCGTCTTGATACAAACAAATAGCATCAGGTACGCTATCTTCTTTAAATGCTAGCCTATCGAGCACGGCTTGCGCTTCTACTTGCATGCCTTGCTCTATTTCACGTCTGGCAAAGTTTAAGCTGTCAAGCTCACCGGCTATGCGCCTTGCTTGATTTATGTCGTTGCTAAGTAAGCAAGCTATACCTAGGCTCATATCATCTAAACGCCCTGCTGCATTTAAACGTGGCGCCAATGAAAAGCCAAAATCGCTGGCACTCAAACGAGCTGCATTGCGATTAGCCACTTCAATCAGTGCGGTGATACCTGGGCGGGTTTTACCACTTCGAATACGTGCCAAGCCTTGATGCACTAACGTACGGTTATTCGCATCCAGAGCCACCACATCGGCCACCGTACCAAGGGCTACAATATCGAGTAAGTCAGCAATATTTGGCATAGGATGTTGGTTAAAGTAGCCTTGTTCACGCAGCGCACTTCTCAGTGCGATAAGTAAATAAAACGCCACCCCAACACCGGCTATCGACTTAGAGGGAAAATCACAGTCATGGCGATTAGGATTAACAATAGCATCGGCATTAGGCAGTTGCTCGCCTTGTAAATGATGATCTGTAACCAGCACTTTAATGCCTGCTGCTTTAACAATATCAATCCCTGCAATACACGATATACCGTTATCTACGGTGATCACTAAATCGGGCTGCATAGTGACTATTTGCTCAGCCAATGCTGGGCTTAAGCCATAACCTAAACTAAAGCGGTCTGGCACTAAATAATCTAAATGGGTAAAGCCAAACATGGCCAACCCTTGCATTAAGGTGGCGGTGCTGGTTGCGCCATCGGCGTCAAAATCGCCAACAATTAGTATTTTACTTTGTGTATGCAGTGCATCAATTAATAGTTGGCTGGCTTTGTCTATATCTTTAAAAAGTTTGAAGTCGTGGAGTGTAGCTGCGCTATTGTTTAGCTCATCGGCATGGGACACATTTCGCGTGGCATAAATTTGCTTGATAACAGGGTGAAGATGGCTCGGCAGATGAGAGTCGTCAACGGGTTCTCGCGCAATGATCATTTTTTTCATGCTAGTTTTTAACTTATGATGTTCATGATATAAGACAAAAAAGGCCATTAAGGCCTTTTTAAACACATACTCGGGGTATTGCTTAGCCCGCTTTGTTAGCCTCAAGCGCTGCGCTTAATGCCGCAGCAGGCTGATAACCTGGGATCATCGTGCCATCTTCTAAAATAATAGCCGGTGTACCGCTAATACCAAAACTCTGGCCTAACTGATAATGCTCAGCAACAGGTGCGCTACAGCCTTTAACAATTTGGGTATCTGCACCCGATTTAGCTTCAGTTAATGCTTCTTGCTGATCTTTCGCACACCATACATTCATTAAATCAGCGTAACCAGATCCTTGCAGACCGCCACGCGGAAACGCTAAATACTTAACGGTAATACCCGCATCAAGTAAGTCATCTAGTTCACGGTGTAATTTACGACAGTAACCACAGCTAATATCGGTAAATACAGTAATGCTGTGCTTCTCTTCAGGTGCTTTGTAAACAATCATTGAGTCTTCGTATTCTTTTAACCCTGATTGGCGCACACCATTAAGTGCTTGCTCGGTTAAGTTACTACGGTTGTTTAGATCGATTAGCGTACCTTGCATTAAAAATTGACCGTCAGGACTTGCATACAGCACACCTTTATTGGTGATCAATTCTTTTAAGCCTGCAACTGGGCTTGGATTAATTTGTTTAACGGTCACCCCTAGCGCGGCAAATTTCGTCACGATAGGATCTGTAGCATCCGGAGTGACTGCAACGCTATTAGCAAAAGCGCTCAAACTAGTGCACAACATGGCACCTGCTAACATTAATTTTTTCATAACGGGTTCTCTATCCTAAAAATACTTATCTTATCGTGTCTATATGACCGGCTTAGTGACAAAAAAATTCGCTTAAGCACGAGGGTGATGCTCAGCATGCACCGATTTTAATCGCTCATTCGCTACATGCGTATAAATTTGGGTAGTTGATAGGTCGCTGTGGCCAAGCATCATCTGCACCACACGCAAGTCAGCCCCATGATTTAATAAATGCGTTGCAAATGCATGTCGCAAGGTATGGGGTGATAACGGCGACTCAACGGATGCTAAAATAGCATAGTGTTTAATCCGATGCCAAAAAGTTTGTCGTGTCATACCCACCCCTCGCTTTGAGGGAAATACAAAATCGGTGGCGTGTTTTATCATTTGTGCGCGCCCGAGCTTTAAAAACTGCTCGAGCCAATACATAGCTTCTTCACCTAAAGGCACTAGCCGCTCTTTGTTTCCCTTACCTTTTACAAACACCACAGCTTGGCGCAAATTTATTTGCTCCATTCTAAGCCCCACCAGCTCAGTTACCCGCAGGCCTGTTGCATACAGTAACTCCAGCATGGCTTTATCGCGCAGCCCCATTGGCTCTTCAATGTTGGGCGCACTTAATAGCGCTTCTACTTCGGCCTCAGATAGCGTTTTTGGTAACGACTGCCCTGCCTTTGGCTGAGCAATATTGACCATAGGTGAGTCGCTAATTATTTTTTCACGCACAAAGTACTGATAAAAACGTTTTAATGCACTAATACTTCGCGCAGTGCTGCGTGGTTTTAGCCCTAAATCAACGCGGTGTGCTAGGTAACTTTCAACATCTAGGCTGGTTACCGTCATTAAATTTTCGCCTTTTAAAAACTGGCAAAACTTATCTAGGTCACTGCGATAGGCGCTCAGTGTATTTTCGCTCACGCCTTGCTCTAAATAGAGGCTATCTAAAAAGGTTTCTAAAAAGTCGCTATTGCTGCTTAGCTCAGTATTTTGTTCAGGTAAATCGTCAGATAGCGTTGTCACGTTGTGATCTCATGTTGGTAATACCACGGGAGAAGGTATCAATTAAAAATACCTTACGGTAAACTTGAGCCTATCATAACAGGCAATTACACAGTGATAAATACGATGCAGATTGGTTTATTTTTTGGTTCTACTACCTGCTATACCGAAATGGCGGCAGAAAAAATACGCGATATTATTGGCGCCGACATTGTCAGCTTACATAATATTAAAGACGAGCCGCTTAAAAACGCTGAGCAATATGACTTTATCATTTTTGGTATTTCTACGTGGGACTTTGGCGAAATTCAAGAAGATTGGGAATCAAAGTGGGACGACATAAAAGACGTTGACCTAAATGGTAAAACCATAGCCTTATTTGGCATGGGCGATCAGCAAGGGTATGGTCAGTGGTTTCAAGACGCATTAGGCATGCTTCACGACGAAATAAATGCCCAAGCCATTACTCAATTAGGCTTTTGGCCGAACGATAGTAATTACGAATTTGAAGCATCAAAAGCACTTACCGAAGACGGTAAACAATTTGTTGGTTTAGCCCTTGATGAAGATAGTCAGTACGAGCTAAGCGACGAGCGTATTGCCACGTGGGTAGAACAAGTGATGACAGAGTACGCTGAAACCCTATAACTCACTATTGCAAAGAGCGCTGCCATGCAGCGCTTTTTAATATTTAACTACTCTACTTTTAACCAGTATTGGTTACGGTAAAAAAAGCCCACATAACCGCGCACTTCTAGTTTTTCGCCATTTTGCTGCGGTGTTAAACGCACGCTGTAGGTTTTACCATTATTGGGGTCGAGAATTTCACCGTCTTCCCAACTACCGTCACCCGCATAGGTCACATCTTCAATAATGGTCATCCCCAACATAGGCTGATTCTTTTTATCACCATCACACTCGGTGCAAAGTGCATCTTGCTTGGCTTTATTGAGTATTTTTTCAATTTTTCCAGTCAGCACGCCATCTTGCTCAGTAATGCGCACGTACGACTTAGCCTCGTTAGTCTCTTCGTTAATAGTTTTCCAAAGCCCAACCGGTGTGGGGTTAGCAAAAACCTCAGAGGTGTTAAATAAGCTGCCCGCTAAAAGGGCTAGTAATAGTATTTTTTTTGTTTTTTTAGTTAATAAATTCATCAGATTACTTTAAACATGAGTCAATAATGGCGCCATACTAACAATCCTTTATAAAACACTCTACGTAAAAATGCTTTAGGCATACAGCGTGGTTTACATATTTAAATAAAACGCCTTGCACAGTGCAATGTAGTCTTGACTGTAAGCATTACTTAACTCCCTTATGCATAGGGTGCTTTTACTTACTTCGCCATCATCATAACTAAAAGTCATCAAACTGCGGCTAAAGGGCTTATTTGGCATAGCTTGTACTTGGCAGTGACGATTTAAATACAGCTCTTGCTGCTGTGCTAATGTTATAAATAACTGCGCCTCAGAGGTGGGTAAAATAAGATTAAAACGCGAATGTTGATGACTTAGATGCCTAAACGCACCAAGCAGTTCTGCAAAACTTAAACCATCGGTATGGCGAGCGGTATTTCGCGCTGCATTATCACCTTTTAAACTGTGATTAAAATAAGGCGGATTAGCTATAACACAATCAAATAAACCCACAGCCTCAAACTGCTGAATAGGCTGATGGTAAATACTAATATCTCGCCAAGGGCTTTGCTGGCAATTTTGTACAGCTTGCTGGTAGGCGGCCTTATCAACCTCAACCGCACTCACCTTTAAATCTGGCACTCGCTGTTTACACATTAACGCCAGTAACCCCGTACCTGTGCCAATATCTAATAACGAACTTGCACCGCTTAAATCAGCCCATGCCCCAAGTAAAATACCATCGGTAGATACCTTCATGGCGCACTGGTCGTGCTCAACCTTAAATTGTTTAAATGCAAAACCAGACATTTTTTCACCTTTTCATTCACCAAGTAGGTTTAAGTGCGTATAATTAACGGCAATTGTCCCCTATTTTTGACACTCTATGCAATTTTCTGAATTTGATCTTGATAATAAGCTACTCAATGCTATTAATAAAATGGGTTTTGAAACCCCTACTAGCATTCAACAACAAGCCATTCCTGAGGCGTTGCAAGGGCGTGATATTTTAGCGTCTGCACCGACAGGTACGGGTAAAACGGCGGCATTCTTAATTCCAGCAATTCAATATTTAATGGATTTCCCGCGTCGTGATCCGGGCTTTGCACGGGTATTAATTATGACCCCAACTCGCGAGCTTGCTTATCAAACTCATGAACAATGTGAGTTACTTGCAAAACAAACCCACTTAAAAATTGGGGTGGTTACCGGCGGTATTAATTACGGTACACACAAAGAAATTTTTGAAAATAATAACGACATTTTAATCGCCACACCTGGGCGTTTAATGGAGTATTTGGAAACTGAAAACTTCCACGCAGAAAACGTAGAAATGCTCATTCTTGATGAGGCCGACCGCATGCTCGACATGGGCTTTCGTAAAGAAATGCTGCGTATTTGTGATGAAGCTAAAAATCGTCGTCAGTGCTTTTTATTCTCAGCTACTCTTGAAGGTGACAGCGTAGAATTATTTGCAGAGCGTATTTTAAACGACCCGGCTCTGCTTGAAGCCGAATCATCACGTAAAGAAAAAGCTAAAATACATCAATGGGTTCATTTAGCCGATGATTATCATCATAAACTTGAGCTATTAGTTAACACCTTAAACGGCCCTGATGTTAGTAAAGCGATTGTGTTTGTAAAAACTCGTGAGCGCCTTGAAACCCTTATTGGTGAACTAACCAATAACGGCGTTAAAGCTGCGTGGCTACGTGGTGAAATGCCACAAGATAAACGCATGAAAGCGATGGAAAATTTCCACAGTGGCAAAACCCGCATTTTAGTCGCGACCGATGTCGCCGCGCGTGGTATTGATGTAGCTGATATAAGCCACGTAATTAACTTTGATATGCCTCGCACTGCAGATGTTTACGTACACCGTATTGGCCGTACAGGCCGCGCGGGTAAAAAAGGCATAGCGATTTCACTAATTGAAGCGCACGATATTGGCATCCTTTACAAAGTAGAACGTTACATAGAGCAAAAGCTAAAACGCCGTGTATTTAAAGGATTAGAGCCAAAACATAAAGAAGCTAAGCCACCAGTTAAAAAGCGTAAAGATCCAGTAAAAATGAAAGCGAAGAAAAAAGCCAAAGCTAAAAAGAAAAAATAGCTTTAGCTTTAATACATTTGATTGAGCCGACGTTTGTCGGCTTTTTTGTGGCTTAAAAACAGTGAGTAAGCAATTCAGAGTAATATGTAAAAACTACTTAGCTGAATAACCAATTAATAAAATATCCAATTATTTCAAATAGTTAATCTTGGAATGAAACTTGTAACCCTATCGAATATACGAGTATTAAAACGCCGAGTAATGGCGTTGTTTTTTAGTAACACACTAAGGATATAGTTATGAGTCGCATTAAATTTACTATCGGTTTTATTTCGTTTTGTTGTTTATTTTTATTAGTCTCTGCTTTTAAAGTTAGTGCAGCAACGCATTTAGCAGTAGTAAGTAGTGTGGCCACACAACCTAATTTACAACAATCTATTACTCATGAGTTACGTACTAATCCAAATTTAGAATTAGAAAATTTGAACGTACAGGTCGAAAATGGCGACGTTGAACTTAAAGGCAAAGCTAATAACGGTTTTGAACGTGCTCTTGCACAAAAATTTTTAGAAAATATGGATGGAGTTAAAGTAATTCGCAACAAAATTAGTGTTATTTAATACACCTCCTTCTTAACTTATTCTTCAGCGCTGCTTGCTTCTCCAACACAAGCGGCGCTTTTTATGGCCTGCACAATATAAATTCAATACAGACATAATCCCAATCCAGTTTAAATAGCTTGATTAAAAGCTTTTTCGTTTACGCACCAATCGCGACGCTAATTGCAGCTACTTAAACCATTGAATCCTTTATTACTCACAGACACTTACTATATAGGGCTTGCATCAAGCTTGAGCACAAATTCGATTAATTAAGTAATCTATTTTGAGATGAGAAACCTTATCGATATAGTTTTCTAATTGAGACGCTTTTAACTTAGTTAACGCAAGGCTTTAATTACTTCAGATCATCAATTAATTATTATAAAAAAGCGCGTTTTACTTTGTAAAAACGCGCTGATAGTCAGTAACTATTTCCCAATGCTTTTACCATGGGGTTTTAAATTATTTACTCACCTTGTCTTGCATCAGTATTATTGTCACCCTCTTTATTTGCTGACTGCTGACTTATTTTATCGCTTATCATGGCATCGAGTTTTTCACCGCCCTTAATACCAAAATCCAGCGTACGAATAGGAAACGGAATACTTATATCAGCAGCATCGAGTGCTTGCTTTACTGCCACAACCCCTTTGTGACGCACCGTCATAAAATCGGGCTCACCAGGGTATTTAATCCAAAACCATACCAGTAAGTTTATACTGCTATCACCAAAGCCTTCTGCGTACACCGCGGTCTCATTTTTGCGGATCACAAAGTCGAATTGATTAATTTTTTCGACAATAACTTCACTGGCTTTTTCTATATCATCAGCGTAAGAAATACCTACAGGTACCTCTATTCTTCTGACCCCTAAAGTGCTGTAATTACGCAGTACATTTCTAAATAGTATTTTATTAGGAACCAGTATCAACTGCCCGTAAAAGCTCTCTATTAGTGTGTTGCGCAAGTTTATTGAGTGTACCGAACCAAACACATTATCGGTTTCTATGACATCACCCGCTTTGAACGGTTTACGAATACCCATAGCAATACCCGCAATTAGGTTTTCGGTCATATCTTGAAAAGCAAAACCAATGGCGAGACCAACAATACCTGCCCCCGCAAGCAGTGACGTAACGGTACTTTTTAAGCCCATAAAATCAAGGGCAATAAAGACCCCGACACTCAGAACAATAACTTTAAAAATGGAGGCCATTAAGTCAGCAATTTGAGTAGAATCGAGCGAGCGACGCAATACTTTTTTCATTCCTTTGCCTGCAAGGCGGGCAATAAATGAAAATAGAATGGCAATAATCACCGCGACTATAAAGTTAGGGATATGACTTATAACAACATCAAACCAACCGCCGAGCTTCTCTTCTATAAGTTTTTCGGCTTCTGTAATTGAGGGAATTGAGAGCATTTATTTTATACCTTAGTTTCTATTAATAACCTAAGGTTTGCAAAAATAGCGCCAGTATAAAAAAAGCCATGCAATGCATAGCTTTTTGGGTATGTGTTTAGCTGCAAATAGCGCTAAATTTAGCTTTGCTCTTCGCGCAAAAATACCGGTTCAAGTTCTTTAGTGGTTGCTTCTGAGCTAAAGTAATAACCGGCCACGGTAAACTCTTTAAGCTGACTTAATTGCGTGACTTGGTTTTCGATAAGGTAACGCGCCATCATGCCGCGCGCTTTTTTAGCGTAAAAGCTAATCACTTTATATTGACCGTTTTTACAGTCTTTAAAATGTGGCGTAATAATTTGTGCGTTAAGCGTTTTTTTATCTACCGCTTTAAAGTATTCGTTAGACGCTAAATTAACTAAGTATTGTGCATCTTGTGCCGCTAAAACGTCGTTAAGTTTATTAGCAATAATACTGCCCCAAAACTCATATAGGTTTTTACCACGGCTGTTTTCAAGCTTTGTACCCATTTCTAGGCGGTAGGCTTGCATTAGATCAAGTGGTTTTAATAATCCGTATAATCCCGAAAGTATACGTAAATGGTCTTGAGCGTAATCAAGCTGCTTAGTAGTGAGGGTATTAGCATCTAACCCGCCGTATACATCGCCGTTAAAGGCAAGCACCGCTTGTTTAGCATTACTCGTAGTAAACGGTTGCGCCCACTCACTAAAACGTGCTGCATTAAGGCCCGCGAGTTTATCGCTAATTTTCATTAAACTGCCAATTTGCGCAGGAGTTAGTTCACGGCATACTTTCATGAGCGCTTCGCTGTGCTCAAGTAATTCAGGTTGAGTGAACTTATCTGTTGCGGGTGGCGTGTCGTAATCAAGATTCTTTGCTGGTGAAATAACAGTGATCATAGTTAGCTATTGACTTGTAAATTATTTAATGTCAATTTCAACATTAAATGAGACGAAAAGCACGTTTTGTTTAAAATTATCCTACCTAAAACTCAACCGTTACCGTTTTTTCATTGATAAGGACATAAGACCTATCAAGCATTGTCACACTGTTGCAGTATAGCTATATTAAGGTAGTTTAGATTTTCTTTTAACTTGCTTGGAATGAGGAAAAGCAAATGACTAGCGCTCTACAAAGGCTTAAACAACATTCTTCTATCGTGGCCGACACGGGCGATATAGAAGCCATAAAAAAACATCAACCTGAAGATGCGACTACCAATCCATCGCTGCTTTTAAAAGCGAGCGAGATTGAAGCTTACAAACCTTATCTAGATAAAGCATGGCAATACGCTAAAGAAACCGAGCAACAGCCTGCAAAACAACTAGAGCTGGCTTGTGACTATTTTGCAGTGTTACTCGGTAAAGAAATTAGCGAAATTGTTCCGGGTTATATTTCTACTGAAGTTGATGCACGTTTATCATTTGATACCCAAGCAACAATTAATAAAGCACATACTTTACTAAGCCTTTACGAGAAAGAAGGTGTAAGCAAAGACAAGATTTTAATTAAAGTTGCCTCTACTTGGGAAGGCATTAAAGCCGCAGAACAGTTAGAAAAAGAAGGCACTAAATGTAACTTAACGCTTTTATTTAGTGATGCTCAAGCCCGTGCCTGTGCTGATGCAAACGTATTTTTAATTTCGCCATTTGTTGGCAGAATTTTAGATTGGCACGTAGCAAACGGTATGGAAAAACCAACCGACCCGCTACAAGATCCTGGCGTACAATCGGTGCGTAGTATTTTTGAGTTTTACAAACGTCACGATTACAAAACGGTTGTTATGGGCGCAAGCTTTCGTAACACCGGTGAAATTATTGCCCTTACAGGCTGCGATAAGCTAACAATTAGTCCTAATCTTTTAGAAGAGCTAGGTAATTTAGAAGACGCACAAGAGTACTTACTAGAGAGCGACATTGCTAAAGAGCCAAAACCTGAGCCACTTAGCGAAGCACAGTTCCGTTGGTTACATAACCAAGACGCTATGGCCACTGAGAAACTAGCTGAAGGTATTCGCTCATTTGCAGATGCGCAAGAGCAACTAGAGGCACGCTTTAAAGCGATGTAACTAACAGCTGTTTAATGAGTTAAAAAACGTCGCTTTTAGCGGCGTTTTTTTATGCCTGCGATTTACTTTAAATACTCGACTTGTCCCCATTTACGTTCTTTTTGTATTGATCTTCATCAAAATACCACCCATCAGTAACAGTTTCGTCACATTTATATTCTATTTTATTAATAGCTGTGGTATAGATACTGCCGAGGTTCAAAAAGTGGTCAATAGGAGATAATCAATGGATAGCCTAAACGAAATAATAGAGATATTAGAAGGTTCTGATACATCGAAAAAAACCTCTCAAAAAAATAAAAAAAGAAAATGGCGCGAAATAGAAGCAATAAAAGATAAGCAACGTTTGCGCAAAGAACTACAGGAGCTCGACTATTTTGCTGATAGTATTGCTATAGATGAATTAGAGTTTTAATCAACAACAGCAACTAAAAAGGCTTTCATTTATGAAAGCCTTTTTTAATACCAATTACCCTATACTTGCCAATTAATGGGCTGTGCTCCTTGCGCTATTAACAGTTCATTGGTTTTTGAAAAGTGCTGACAGCCAAAAAATCCGCGATGCGCAGAAAGCGGTGAAGGGTGCGGCCCAGACAATACATGATGGCGCTGGCGATCAATGCTTTTACCTTTTTTTTGTGCATGTGCGCCCCACAAAATAAACACCACTCCTTGGCAATGCTCATTTATATGAGTAATTACGTTATCGGTAAATTGCTCCCAACCTAAATGTTTATGGGAATGGGCTTGCCCTTGCTCTACTGTTAGTACGGTATTAAGCAAAAACACACCTTGATCTGCCCAGCTTTGTAAATAGCCATGCTCTGGCGTAATAAAACCATTAATGTCAGTCACTAACTCTTTATAAATATTTTTAAGTGAAGGCGGGAGCTTTTTAACTTCAGGCAATACTGAAAAGCACAAGCCATGCGCTTGCCCTTCTCCATGGTAAGGGTCTTGACCTAATATAACCACTTTAATGTCGCTAAGTGGAGTTGCATCAAATGCGCTAAACACCTGCGGTTCTGGTGGGTATACAGCAATGCCTTCAGCTCGTTTATTCGTAACATATTCAAGGGTTTGCTGCATATATGCTTGGCTAAGTTCATGGTTTAAAAAAGATGACCAGTTGCTCATAATTGACTCTTAATAAGTTTTCTAGATACCTCAACTTTGTCACACATTTGTGCTAATCCATCAAGCATTCTAGGGGAAAAACGATGTAATAAATCCGCGTTAACACTAATAAATTGCTCATATTTAACCGCGGGAACTTCAGGCCATTGCTGCCAATTTACTGTGGGTATTACCCGTTTTGACTTTTCATTAGGGATAATAATAATTTGTGGCTTAGTTACTATCACGTTCTCAATGCTGACTTGTGGGTAATCTGTGTCGCTGTTTGCAAATACATTGGTTACTTGGCAGGTTTCGATTAACTGATTGATCCATGTATTTTTTGATACCGTCATCATAGGCTCTGGCCACAGCTGATAAAACCCAGAAAGCGTGGTTTTATTATGCTGCGCGGCTTTAATTGCGTTGAGCTTAGCTGTAAATGCCTCAGCTACTTTTTTACTTTGCTCAATATGACCGGTTAATTGACCTAATTTTAGTATTTCCTTAGCAACGCCTTCAATAGAGCGTGGATTACTTAAATGCAATTCAATCCCTAGTCGCTTAATTTGTGCCAAATCTTCTGCCTGATTACCGCTTTTCCACGCAATCACCATGTCAGGCTTGAGCATGAGTAACTTTTCGATAGAAATACCATTATAGCCGCCGATACGCTCAATTTTAGTCGCCTCTTGTGGGTAATCTGCGTAATCCAGCGTGCCCACTATTAGATCACCCGCCCCAATGGCATATAAATTTTCGACTATGTGTGGCGCTAGAGCCACAATACGAAGCGGCTTGTCGGCTAAGGCTTGGGGTGCACTAACTGCAAACAATAACAGCCCAACAACAATGCGTTTTAACATTAGTAATCAAAGCCCTTTAGTGCTTTTACGCCCGACTCAAATGCATGTTTTACATTTCGTACTTCACTTACCGTATCGGCCAGTTCAATTAAGGTGCGGTGCGCAGCACGACCAGTCACTATCACCGACTGCATTGCAGGTCGGTTGCTAATTGCAGCAACAACCTCATCGAGGTCGACATAGCCATAAGTAACCATATAGGTGAGCTCATCAAGTAATACCACGTCGATACTGCTGTCGCTTAGCATCCTCTTTGACTCTTGCCATGTTGCTTGCGCTGCCGCGGTATCAGCCTCTTTATTTTGCGTATCCCAAGTAAAACCAGTGTTCATAACAGCAAATTCGACCCCAGCCCCTTGCAGTAAATTACGTTCACCACATTCCCACGTACCTTTAATAAACTGACACACGGCCGCCTTTTTGCCGTGACCAACACAACGTGCAACCACACCAAATCCAGAAGTAGATTTACCTTTGCCATTACCGGTAATAACCTGAAAAATACCTTTTTCTTGCTGTGCTGCTGCTACACGAGCATCAACCTGTTCTTTTACTTTTTGCTGGCGCTGTTGGTGCTTGTCGTTTGTTGATTCAGTCATTGTTATGTCCTTGGTAAATTTTAATAATTTGTTCAATATTTAACTGTGTTTGGCACATATCAGCGAGCCGTTCTAACTGGCGTTCGCGATGCTCATTAATGCTGATGGCATTAATGTCACTGTCTGGTTTTAGCCACTTTAATAGCAGCTCCGTAGTAGCTGCGTTGTCGAACAAGCCATGTAAATAAGTACCGGCAATGGCATTATCGTCACTAATAAAACCATCCGTAGTAAAGCCATTGGGGTGTTTATTAAAGTGAATAAGTGGTTTATTGAGCGCTTGACCTTTACTGATCCCAGCATGTATTTCATAACCCTGACAAGCAACCTGCTGCTGGTTTAAACTAATAGTGGCGTTTACTTGGCTTAGCACTTTTTGTTCACCTAATGTGGTATCAAAATCACTAAGTGCTAACCCAGCCATTTGCCCTAATGATGATTCCACCGCATTGGGGTCGCTAATAGTATTACCTAACATTTGCATACCGCCGCAAATACCCAGTACTTTGCCACCATAACGTAAGTGGCGTTTAATTTGCTGATCCCAGCCTTCATTTTTTAAAAATACCAAATCACTAAGTACATTTTTACTGCCAGGCATAATGATTAAGTCAACGGATGGAATCGCTTGAGTATGACGCACATAGTTTATATTTATATTTGGGTGCAATCGCAGTGCATCAAAATCAGTGTGGTTACTAATATGAGGCACCAGCAGTACCGCAATATTAATGCTGGCTTCGGTCACATTATTATCTATGGCAACGGCATCTTCGGCATCAAGAGCTAAATCGTGTAGGTAGGGTAACACCCCTAACACAGGTTTACCTGTGTACTCTTCAAGCCAATCTAACCCGCCTTGTAATAGGCTAATGTCACCACGAAAACGATTAATAACAAAGCCTTTTACCCGTGCTTGCTCTGACTCGCTTAATAGCGCCAAAGTTCCTACTAGGTGAGCAAACACGCCCCCTTTATCAATATCGGCAATAATAATAACCGGACAATCGACCTTTTCGGCGTAGCCCATATTGGCAATATCGTTTGCCCTTAGGTTAATTTCAGCTGGGCTACCAGCCCCTTCAACCAGCAATAAATCAAAGCGTTTAGCTAAACGATTATGTGAGGTTAATACCGCATCCATAGCCACTTTTTTATAGTCATGGTAAGAGTCGGCTTCCATATTGCTAATAACTTTGCCATGAATAATTACTTGTGCGCCGGTATCACTATTGGGTTTGAGTAATATGGGATTGAAGTCTATTTCAGGTGCTACTTTTGCTGCAACGGCTTGTAATGCTTGTGCTCTACCAATTTCACCGCCATCATGCGTTACGGCACTATTAAGCGCCATGTTTTGCGGTTTAAATGGCGCAACATTAACGCCTTGATTAGCAAACACTCTGCAAAGCGCTGCAACCAAGGTACTTTTACCCGCATCGGAAGTAGTGCCTTGTACCATTAATGTTTTCATTATTTACCCACCAGCTGGCGCTTACGAAAATACAATATACTTAAAAAGAATAGACTGCCAATAGCCGCCGTGATCACCCCGATTGGCAGCTCTTGGTTGCTTAATAGTGAACGAGCAAGCACATCGACCCATACCATAAATATGCCCCCGACTAATCCGGTCATTAATAACCCAACACGGCTACCTTGAGAGATAAAAAAGCGCACTATGTGCGGCACCATTAAGCCAACAAAGCCAATTCCGCCACAGTTAGCAACCAATACGGCCGTGATCAACGAGCTTAAAATAAGCATTAAAATTCTAAAGCGATGCACCCTAACACCAAGCGTTGTCGCGCTTTCATCGCCTAACAACATCGCATTAAGCTGGCGCCTAAAACCCAACATGATTATTGTACATGCCATAATGACTAAGGCAGGTAACAGCAGCGACTGCCACTGTGCTCTAGCAAAACTACCTAAAGTCCAAAATAAAATAGCCGCGACTGCTTGTGGATCGCTCCAATAAAGTAACAAACTAGTAAAAGCACTAAATAAAAATGATAAGGCCACCCCTGCCAATAACATCGACTCAACTTGAGCGTTGCGCTGGCTACCTGCAATTAAAATTAATAACCCCATCGCAACTAAACTGCCGGTTAATGCCGCCCCAGATAGTGCAATACCCGCCCCAGCTCCTACCAAGGACATTAATATAACCACCCCTAATGAAGCACCAGACGAAATACCAAATAAATAAGGATCAGCTAAGGGATTACGGGTGACTGTTTGTAGTATTAAACCTGCAATCGCTAAGCCACTACCGGCTAAAAAAGCCAACAAAGTACGTGGCATTCTTAATTCAATAATAATGCGGCTGGTAAATGAAGCCTCGTTTGAAAAGGTTAAGCTTTGGTATACATCTGCGAGCGACGTAGGTACCGCACCAAAACTTAGTGCGATAAATAAACTCAATAGTGCGCATAATAGCGCAGCGATTAATGCAACGGCATGGTTAGAAAAGGCCGTCATATTATTGGTATCCATAATAATAAGTAATATGAGGAATAGCCTCACCTTTAATTGTTGCTTGAGGGTGAGTGCTCACTTGAGCACAAACACCAAACACCTCATCCAGCATCTGCTCAGTGACCACGCTACTTGGCTTACCTGCATCAACAACTTTTCCATTTTTAATAACCACTAACTCATCGCACATTGCTGCGGCTAAATTTAAGTCATGAAATGACGCGAACACCGTAATACCTAAAGATTTAGCCAGCTCCATAAGTTGAATTTGATATTTCACATCAAGGTGACTAGTTGGTTCATCCATAATAAGAAGTTGTGGTTGCTGCACAATAGCGCGGGCAATAAAGGCTCGTTGCTTTTCACCGCCAGATAGCGAATCAAATAATTGAGTGCTATGAGATTCAAGCCCCACGTGACTAATAGCTTGAGCTATTTTTTGTTTATCCGCTTGAGTCGTCGTACTAAATAAAGTTTTATGTGGCGTAAGCCCTAACGCAACCACGTCGAATAACGAAAGGTTAAATTGCGACGGTGTTTCTTGTAGCACAACAGCAACCTGCTTAGCGTAGTCTTCGCTTTTTAGTTGCCAAATATCGGTATTATTAAATTTAACCTCGCCTGCTGATGGCTGATTAAATCGATATAAGCAACGCAGTAAACTCGATTTTCCTGCCCCATTAGGGCCAATTAAACCAATAAATTTACCACGCTCAATACTCACATTAATATGCTTAAGGATTAAGGTATTACCCACTCGCCAAGAGACATTATTTACGGTTAAAAGCGTTGTTTGTTTAGAGGTTTGAGTGTGCAAAAAATTATCCTAGGCAGAGAAAACCCACACTCAGTACCACAAGTACCAAAAAGAAAATGAGTTAACCCGCTCGTTATATGAAGTTTTAAGGCACTTGTATCTGACTTACAGTAAAACTGTTCACAGTTACGGGTATAGTTGAGGAGTTTCACCTCATTCCAAATGCTTGGCTATTATGCGCAGATAAGTAAATAATTTAAAGCAAAAAAAACCGCACTCAACTGAGTGCGGTTAAAAGGGAGTGTTTTAACTAAGTATTAGTTAAAACTTATATTCCATACCTAAAGCTAGGTAATCTTGGTCAACGTTGTTGTCCATATCAAAACTTGAGTAAAAGCCAAACACTTTAAGGTTTTTGTTTAGCTTATGATCAACACCCACTGTTACAGCGCTTTTATCATCGCTGTCATCAAAGTCCATTGCTTGGTATTGAACTTTAAAAGTGTTACTACCCATTAGGTAAGCTGCATTCACTAAATAGCCATCAGCTTCTGCGCTGCCGTCTAATTTTTCTTGTGTTTGGTACATAGCGCCAAGTCTAAAATCTTCAATTTTACCTTGTACTGTTGCACGTACTACATCGTAGCCGTTCACTTCGCTATCAGCAGCAATGGCAGCATATACTGCGCTCTTTTTAAGGCCTGCATCACCGTAAGTTAACGCCACTGAGTAGCCATTTTTGGCATCTACATCGTCTTCGGCAATAAATGTAGCAAGTACTTTAAAGCCTTCGTAGCTTTTAGATGTATAAGTGATCGAATCACCTAAGCGGTTTTCACCTTTAAAAACATTTTTAATATCGCCTTCAAGGTCATTAAATAAATCTAACTTACCTTGTGATTGTTTAAGCGCTGTATCGTTACGACCCACAACAACTTGACCATAGGCACCTTTTAAACCTACGTACTGGTTACGTGCAGAAATATTGTCGTCATTATCACCTTTCGAGTCAGCATCAGATACATCAACTTGAAACTCAAACTTATAAACTGCTTCTAATCCATCAGTAATCTTTTCAGATCCTTTTAGGCCAAAGCGAGATGCATTACTTTTAATTTCAGTGAAAGACCCTTCACCATCATCAGATGATTGAACGGTTACATTTGCTTTACCGTAAATATCTACCTCTGCAAGTGCATTAAAAGATAAACCACTAAGTAGGGCTAAGCATAAGCTCGATTTTGCAAATTTCATGTTATTTCCTCGATAATCACAAGAGACTAATTTTTAAAACAGCGGCAGTGTGTCACTACTAAATGACAAAAATATTACAAAGGACACATTTTTGTCTTTTTAAGTTAATAAAACTGCATTAAATCTGAAATCAAAATAACATGTAAAATAAACTGCCTACTGACTACCTACTTTGTTTCAATAAACTCGGTGTCATTCGCGACAGCAAATTAACCAAGGTTTCTATCAAGTCTTTCTGTTCGTTATCTCTATGATAGGCAACAAATACATCTCTTGAAGTATTTTCTACCCCTTTAACATGAAAAAGTTCGCCTTTTTCTAAATGATCTTTAACTAATACCTGTGGAATAAAAGCACTGCCGCCACATTGCAGTATTAAATCAAGCGCAATTCGTCCTGTACTGGTTCTAAAATAAGGCGGTGTTTTACCGGTAAACTGACGCGCATGCCAAAGAGAAAACGTGGTTCCCCAATCAACATACACATATTGATTATCAAAAAAGTTATCACTGGTTGCCGTATCGTAACCACTCACCGGAATAATAGGCAGTTCACAAATACGTTCAACCACAAGTTCATCAACTTTAGGGGGATCAAACAAAATGGCTAAATCAAGTGTACGCTCCAACAATAAGCGAGTACTTTCTTGTTGCGCCTTCACTTCTGCCACCAGTGATACACCAGGCATAGCCGATACAATATTTGTAATACCAAACTGTAAAAATGCATCCCAAATATTAGGCGTACCTGCTAAACTAATTTGCTTATGCATATTATCTGCAAGTGCAACATCCACTTTGGCTCTTTGCATCCCAGTAATAATCATTTGCGCATGCGGTAACAAGCGCTCACCTGGGGCGGTGAGTTGAATATTATTACGCTGACGAATAAATAAATTTACGCCTAAGCCCTGCTCTAATTGGCGAATTCTAAAACTCACCGCAGACTGCGTTATGTATAGGTTTTCTGCCGCTTTACCAAAATGGCGAGTACGCACCACTTCAACAAATGTTTTTAATAAATCTATGTCCAATTTTTTATCCTCACGATAAAAATTTTTTGTTTAAAAAAATAGCGATTATGTCCCATACTCCAGCTAATAATTGGTATGAGGGTACAGCTATGAGCAATGATATTTCACTACTTCGTCAAGCATTCGTAAGTCAACGTCAATTTTATGATGACCAAAACTTTCCACGCGGATTTAGCCGCAGCGGACACTTTACCCTGTTAGAGGCAAGTATTTTAGAACAGCATGGTGTTGTTTTAAAAAGCCTGTATAACAAAACAGTTGAGCCACAAAACGAACATCAGCAACAATTTGTAAATGCTGTCAGTGGCATAATAGAGCCAAGTAACCCAATTGAGCGAGCATGGGTTAAATATTTAAAGTTAACAACCTGCAAAACAAAATTCCATACATTATTTGGACGCTCAAAAATTTCAGGGCCAACACCAATAAGCCAAGATTATTATTCTGAGGCAGACAATCTATAAGTCACTACAATAGTTGCTTTTTGGCGTTTTAGCAGTTACAACTTGTATAAGCAAACATTTTTGCAAAATTTAAACAGGCTGCCACGTGACGCACAGAATACTTATTGTTGAAGACACCCCCACTATTGCGCGAGTGCAAAAGCATATCGCGCAAAAAATTGGCTATGAAGTTGATATTGCCCAGTCGCTGGCTGAGACTAAAGAGCTAATAAGTAAACATGCTTATTTTTGCGCAGTCGTTGATTTTATATTGCCTGATGCCCCGCAAGGGGAAGCGGTTCCCTGCACGGTTGCAGCAGATATCCCTACCATTGTTATGACTGGCAATATCGATAATCAAACTCGCGACACCGTCGAAAAGTACCCTATTATTGATTACATTATCAAAGGCAATAAACAAGCTTACGAATATTTAGAAAAGCAGCTTTATCGCCTACCTCGCAATAAGCAAGTTAAAGTACTGGTTGTTGATGACTCAGCGTCTACACGCCAATATATTTGTAATTTATTAACACGTCATAAATACCAAATATTACAAGCAGCCGATGGCCTAGAGGCACTTAAAGAGCTTGAAAATACCCCTGACATCTCTGTGATTATCATAGATAAAGAAATGCCTAATATGGGCGGTATTGAACTGTGTAATGAAATTAGGCGCATTTATAGTAATGACGAAAAAGCTATTATTGGTATCTCAGGCGCTACATCGTCTAATTTGTCTGCCTTATTTTTAAAAAATGGGGCAAATGACTACTTGTATAAACCTTTTAATAGTGAAGAATTTTACTGCCGGTTAAGCCAAAACGTCGATATGCTAGAGCATATCGAAACTATAAAGCGCCAAGCCAATACTGACTATTTAACTAAACTCCCTAATCGCCGTTACTTTTTTGAAGAGGCCAATAAGTCATTAAAGCAGTTTAAAAAAGCAAAAGCACCAGCCATGTTAGCTATGCTTGATATTGACCATTTTAAAGCTATTAATGATACCTATGGCCATGATGCCGGAGATGAAGTGCTTAAAGGGCTTGCGATATGCTTTAATAAATATTTTGAAAACCAATTGGTTGCCCGTTTAGGCGGAGAAGAATTCGCGGTATTTTTTACTGAGCTAACCGAACAGGAAGCGCTAAAACGACTAGAGAGCTTCAGGCTTTTTATTGAGCTTAACAGTCATGAATTCAGTCAAGCAAACATCAAATTTACGTTATCGATAGGCTTCAGCCACAGTGAAACCTATCAAATTGACGAACTATTAAAACAAGCCGACTTAAAGCTCTACAAAGCCAAAGAGTCGGGTCGTAATAAAGTGGTTTAGTTTTTAAACCACACCAGAGGCTACAATGGCCGCTTTTCTGCGTTTTCGCGATTGATGGTATGAGTCCCAACTAAAAATAGCCAATGCACTCCAAATACACGCAAAGGTAATTACGCGCTCAGCATCAAACACCTCACCATAAAATACCACCGCTAAAATAAACATTAGGCTAGGCCCTATATACTGAAAAAAACCTAACGTTGTATATTGCAAACGCTTAGCCGCGCCGGTAAAACACAGCAGTGGCAGCGTAGTTACTATGCCCGCGCTCACCAATAATACATTGGTTAGCCAATCATTCCCTGGTAAATTTGACGTTTCAGTCGGTACCATTAGCCACCAATAGGTAAGCGCCACGGGTAACAATATTAATGCCTCAATTAAAATCCCAGGCAGAGCATCAACTTGTAGCTTTTTACGTAATAGGCCATATAGTGCGAAAGATGTTGCTAATGAAAACGCTACCACGGGGAATGAGCCAAAACTAATTAGCTGTAATAAAACACCTGTAAAAGCTAAAGCAACAGCAGCACCTTGCAACTTACGTAATCGCTCGTTTAAAAACACCATACCAAGCAACACATTCAATAGAGGATTAATGTAGTAACCTAGGCTGGCATCCAACATGTGATTGTTATTGATGGCCCAAATAAACAATCCCCAGTTAAACCCTAGTAAGGTCGAGGTAACAACTAACATCAAAATAAGTTTTGGTTGGATTAAAATGCGTTTAATTTTATCCCAGTAGCTGAGCACACTCACCACCACAATAAGAAACACCACTGACCAAATAACACGGTGCATTAAAATTTCAAATGCTGACACATGTTGGATCATCTTAAAATAAATGGGTGCTAGGCCCCACATAAAAAAAGCGAGGCAGGCAAAAATAGCGCCCTTTCGCTGCTCGGTATCAATCGACATAGTAACCACTTGGTGATTTAAAAGGCCGTCAGTTTACCCCCCTCTCACTTTTTAGCCAACTAAATACGTGCCCGTTCCAAACGCTATTTGTACCGACTGCTCGTTATGTAACTCCATTCGGCACACACATACTTTATTTCCTGAGCGAATCAGCTTAGCGCTAGCAATAAAAACCTCGCCTTTGCCTGGGCGTAAATAGTCGGTGCGTAAATCTATAGTCCCCAGTGTGGCTAGCCTTTTATGTACACTGGGTAAATCTGCATCGTCTAGTTTTCCGATCACACTGGCAGCAGCAAGCATTCCACCGACATTATCAAGTACCGCCGAAATAACTCCGCCATGGAGAATTTTTTGCGCGGGGTTGCCTATTAATACATCTTGCCAAGGAAAGGAGATTTTAGCTTGTTCAGTACTAAGTGACTCCACCGCTATTTTTAAAAATTGGTTAAAAGGCATATTATTAACAAACAACGCCCCTACTTGATCGATCAACATTTCTTTATTCATTATTATTCTCTATGTTTTTAGTGGTACGATGAGTAAAGCACAGCTTGAGGCTATTGTAACCCCCTGCAGATTTTAGTTTATCACTACAGATGTGTGTACCAAGTAATGAAAGCTAAAGACATCCTGATAAAAAACCACTAAAATAGCGCCGATGAATACACTAACTCCTTCTCCTAATACGCTTGTGCGTAAACCCGAAACTGTACTCAAACAAGTGTTTGGTTACAGTGAATTTCGCGACGGTCAAAGTGCAGTAATTGATGCCGCCATAAATGGCCAAGATTCATTAGTATTACTGCCCACCGGTGGTGGTAAATCGGTGTGTTACCAAATACCCGCGTTGGTATTAGAGGGAGTCACCATTGTTATTTCTCCGCTGATCTCTTTAATGCAAGATCAAGTCACCCAGTTACAAGCACTAGGAGTTAAGGCCGCTTATGTCAATAACAGCCTAGCTCGCGAAGAACAACAATTAGTGTATCAGCAACTGCATCAAGGGCTGATAAAGCTACTTTATGTAGCTCCTGAAAAAGTGCTACAACACGATTTTTTAGAACGGCTCTCTCATTTGAATGTTAGCTTGTTTGCTATTGATGAAGCACACTGTGTTTCTCATTGGGGTCACGATTTTAGACCGCATTATTTTCGTTTAAATGAGCTTAAACAACGCTTTGCACATGTGCCTATGATGGCACTCACTGCCACTGCCGATAAAGCGACTCGCTTTGATATTGTTGAGCAACTCAAGCTACAACAGCCCTACATTCATACCGGCAGTTTTGATCGCCCTAATATTCGTTACACCATAGAAGAAAAATTTAAACCTATGGTGCAATTACTGCGTTATTTAAAAGAGCAAAAAAATCAAAGTGGTATTATTTATTGCACCAGTCGTAAACGTGTTGATGATATAGCTGAAAAGCTTGCTGATGCAGGCCTTAATGCTGCCGCTTACCATGCGGGAATGAGTAACGAGCAACGTCAGTTTGTGCAAACCGGATTTGCCCGTGACGATATTCAAATTGTGGTTGCCACCGTTGCCTTTGGTATGGGAATTAACAAGCCTAACGTACGCTTTGTTCTGCATTACGACATTCCAAAAAGTATTGAAGCTTATTACCAAGAAACAGGCCGTGCTGGACGAGATGGGCTGGCTGCAGAGGCCATCATGTATTTTGACCCTGCCGATATAGGCCGAGTTAGACGCTTTTTTGAAGATATTGACGATGAACAACGCCGCCGCGTAGAAGAGCAGCGCTTTAATGCCATGGCCAGCTTTGCCGAAGCACAAACGTGTCGTCGTCAAATATTATTGAACTACTTCAGTGAGTACCAACGCGAGCCCTGTGGGAACTGTGACATTTGCTTAAATCCACCTAAAAGTTTTGATGGCACATTAGTCGCACAGCAAGCGCTTTCATGTGTTTATCGCGCGCAACAACGATTTGGATTGGGTTACATTGTAGAGTTATTACGCGGCGCGAATACTAGCCGCATTCGTGATAACAATCATCATGAACTTAGTACCTATGGCATAGGTAAAGATAAAAGCAGTGAATTTTGGCTTAGTATTTTACGCCAACTTATTCATCAAGGGCTATTAAGCCAAGATATAACCCAAGGCGCTTCATTGCGTTTAACGGAAGCTGCACGCGCTATTTTAAAAGGTGAATATGCGCTGCAATTGGCCGAGCCTCGCTTACAAGCTAAACACGTTTATCAGGATAAGTTAGCGCAGTTTAATTACGATAAAAAACTATTCGCTCGCCTGCGTGCATTGCGTAAAGAGTTAGCCGATGCCGATGATGTGCCGCCTTATGTAGTATTTAACGATAAAACGCTAGCCGAAATGGCGCAGCTTATGCCCACTAACGACAGTGAATTTTTAAAAGTGTCGGGGGTTGGTTTTACTAAATTAAACAAGTATGGCGGTGAGTTTTTAACCGCAATTCGACATTACCTAGCAACGCAATAAGCCCCTTATGACCGAACTTGAATACGATCACACACATCAATGTATTATTATTAAACCGACAGAGCTGCCGCACGATGAAGACTTTGAATTGTGGGGAACGTTATTTTTGCACAGCGATGAAATTAGCATTAATGAGTATGCCGCTGGGGCAGATCGTCATCAACTGCGTTTTAACTATGCTAACCACACATTTAATTTAAATTTTGAGCATTACAGCCAAAGTGTGTGGATTAATGGTGAAGGGCAAGATGCCGACAACCTATTGGCAGCGTTAACATTTTATTTAACTTAAATGCATAGCTAATACCTTATAATCGCTATAAAAATAAAACTAAATCTGTCTTTTACTTATATATCAATAACAATGATGTAAGCTAAGAGTAAGTGTTTTATTTTGCAAAATAGCGCTAAAGAGGGTCAATGTTAAATAGAAAATGGATTGCACGTAGTTGTTTTAGCCTTTCTATTTCGAGTATGTTTATGCTCAGCGTTTGCGCGCAAGAAACGCCACTAGCCCAAAGCTGCCCTAGTGACGACTCATCACAAACTCATGAAAGTAATTTGCGTCGACAAATCGAGTCTCAACCTCCACCGCTTACGACAAATAGTAACGCTAAAATTGCCTCAATTAATCTTAAACAACTTAATGTTTTTAATACCGAACTCGAAGCTGAAAACAACGCACTGTTTCGCTTTGCTAATCGTGCACATATACAAACTGAGCCTGAGGTTATTAAAAGCATTTTATTGTTTAAAGCGGGTGATACTTTTAATCAAAAAACCTTGGCCGAATCTGAGCGGCTACTGCGTAAACAAAACTATTTATATGATGCACAAATTATTGCTGACGAAAATTGTGATGGAAATATTGATGTAACAGTAATTACTCGAGACTTATGGACTTTACTGCCCGAACTTAGCTTTAGCCGCAGTGGTGGCGAAAATAAATCAAGTATTGGTTTTCGCGAATCTAACTTATTTGGTTGGGGCAAACGGTTATCGTTTGCACGTAAAACAGACAGTGACCGAAATGGTTATTTATTTGTTTACGATGATCCTAATATCTTATCAACTCGCTACCGAGGGCGTTTAGAGTATGCCGACAACAGCGACGGCAAAAGTCATTTAGTTGAACTAACCTACCCGTTTTATGCCATCGATACGCCCTATAGTTATGGCGTCCTGAGTTACTCAACCCAACGAGAAGAAGCCTTATACATCAGAGGTGAAAAGTTTAGTGAGTTTGAACAAAAAACCGACCTAAACCAGGTGTTTTTTGGCCACTCTAAAGCCCTTAGTCATAACTGGACCCAGCGCTTGAGCCTTGGTTATATTGATGAGCAACACACTTTCAAAGCGATTGATTCTACCACTACAGCAGTGGCTGAAAACAGAAGCTTAAGTTACCCCTACATCAGCGGCCATTGGTTTGAAGATAACTTTATAAAAGTACGTAACTTTGACAGTATTTATCGTACTGAGGATTTAAATTTAGGCTGGAATATCAAAGCCACCCTGGGCTACTCCGATGAATCAATAAGTAACGACGATAGCCGCGCTGTGTACTCGTTTAATTTTAACAAAGCCCATTTTAGCACTAACCATACCCTTTGGCGTTTTCATGCAGATATTCAAGGCTATTGGAATAACAAGAAAAAACAGCTCGAAAACTTGCTCACTACTAGCCAAATTCAATATTATTTAAATACCAGTATTGATCAATCTTGGTATGTAAAAGCAAGGCTGCAATACGCAAAAAACCTCACTAATGATAAACAGCTCACCCTAGGGGGCGAAACTGGACTTCGTGGCTATCCTATGGAATTTCAACATGGGGATCGGAGTTTTTTAGTCAGTTTAGAAAAGCGCTATTACTGGGAATATGACTTACTACAGCTGTTTAAAGTGGGAGGGGCGGCCTTTTTAGATATCGGTCGAGCTTGGTATAACAGCGACTCGAACACTCAGTATCAAGTTGAGAACACCCCAGTGCTAAAAAATGTGGGCTTAGGTTTGCGCCTTGCGCCAAGTCGCGCCAATGCGGGTACCATGATCCACCTTGATATAGCCGCGCCACTAAATAAATATGATGATGTTGACTCGGTACAGTGGCTACTGAGCGTTAAAAATTCTTTTTAAATCACTACTGCGCACAAAGTTAACGCGTTACACTTTACGCCTATCATTATTGTGAGAATACGTTTTGGAATTAATCTCTCTTTTAGAGCTTGTGGGCACACAATATAAGCTAATCGTAACCGTGATTGCGCTGTTGAGCTTTCCGTTATTGTTAAAGCTCACTAAAAAGTTACTCGAAAAAGCCATTAGAGGTAAAATCGATTTACACCGAAAATACCGAGCAGAGTTACTATTAAAAATAATACTCGCCTTTGTTATGTTGTGTTTAGTGTTAGTTTTTTGGGGAATAGAGCTGCGTGGTTTACTAGTATTAGGCTCTTCCTTATTTGCCATGTTAGGTGTTGCGCTGTTTGCGGCTTGGTCATTGCTGAGTAACTTAACCGCGTTTTTACTGATGTTTATTCAAAATGACTGCCGTGTAGGTTATTGGGTAAGAATTGTGGATGGAGCCAACGCCATTGAAGGGCGTATTATTGAAATGGGGCTGATGAATGTCTTACTCGAACACGTTGATGGCCACAGAGTGATTTACCCTAATAACTTATTTGTTACCCGCCCGGTGTTAGTGCTTAATACGGAGCCTAAACCAACAAAAGCGCCTAAAATTAAACGCATTATTGGCCCTAAACCGCGTAGCTAAACAACATCTATTAAAAAACCGCGTTAGCTTAAAACTAAGGCGGTTTTTATATCTACAGATAAAGTCATACCAATTCACTTAATTGAGAAAATTGGTATTAATTATTTAGTTCAGCCGTTTTCAGCTCATCATCTAAATCATTTATCTCATCAATAAAGGTTTCTAACTGCTGCTCTACCAAACTATTTGCATGCGCAAAATAAGCAATATGGAATACGGCATCGCCTTCATTTACCAGTGGCATGGTCTGCTGGCCAATAATAATACCGCTTCGAGGAGCAAGGAGTTCAAGTTCTGAATCGCCAAGCGGACTGCTAATATAAGCAAGCACTTGGCCTTTCATTACTCGCTCACCTAACGATACTTGCGCTCTTACTATGCCGTCTACTTCTGCACGCACCCAACTAGTGGAGCTTGCAATCACAGGATCAGGCAGTTTTTTAGGACGTTTACCGCGTATCATTTTTAAATGTCGCATCACATAATCAACCCCTTGCACGCCTGCAGCAATCGCAATAGGGTCAAAGCGCAGTGCTTCACCCGCCTCATAAGTAATAACAGGTATACCTAAATTAGCGGCTTCACTACGCAGCGAGCCATTACGTAATGACGCATCTATAACCGCAGGCGTACCAAAGGCTTTAGCCATTTGCGCTGTTGCTTCATCGGCTAAATTAGCGCGAATTTGCGGTAAGTTAGTACGGTGAATCGCCCCCGTATGCAAATCAATAATATGCGTACAATGCACAGCTACTTGGTTAAAAAACATATACGCCATGCGACCTGCTAATGAACCACGCTCAGACCCCGGAAAACTTCGGTTCATATCACGGCGATCGGGCAGATAACGCGATTTATGAATAAAACCAAATACATTCACAATCGGAACCGCAATTAATGTACCACGCAGCTGATTAGGGTCGATTTTAGCCAGTAACTGGCGCACAACCTCAACCCCATTTAGTTCGTCGCCGTGTATAGCCGCACACACCATCAATACAGGGCCTTCCATTACACCGTTAACCACTTCAATAGGAATATTAAGCGGTGAATGGGTGTAAAGCTTTGCAGCTTCTAGCGCGAGTGTTTTACGTTCACCTACACCAATACTTTCACCTAATAGGGTGAAAGGTCGGTTAATTTTAACCTTTGCCACGAGTTGCCGTTCCTTTACTTGCAGCATTTTTCTCGATGAAATCAATCACCATGCCCGCAATGTCTTTACCTGTTGCCACTTCAATCCCTTCAAGACCTGGCGATGAATTTACTTCCATAACCAAAGGACCACGAGATGAGCGAAGTAAGTCAACGCCAGCAACGTTTAAGCCCATTGCTTTTGCCGCTGCAACCGCTGTTTTACGCTCTTCTGGCGTAATACGCACCAGTGTAGCGCTACCACCACGGTGAAGGTTTGAGCGGAACTCACCTTCTTGTGCTTGACGTTTCATTGCAGCAATCACTTTATCTCCGAGTACAAAGCAACGAATATCCGCACCACCCGCTTCTTTAATATATTCTTGTACCATGATATTGGCTTTTAAACCCATAAACGCTTCAATAACACTTTCAGCCGCTTTACGTGTTTCAGCAAGTACCACACCAATACCTTGAGTGCCCTCAAGTAGCTTAATTACGACCGGTGCGCCACCTACCATTTCGAGTAAGTCTTTTACGTCATCTGGCTTGCTAGCAAAGCCTGTTACTGGCATGCCTACGCCTTTGCGTGATAATAATTGTAGAGAACGTAATTTATCGCGCGAACGAGAAATAGCCACAGATTCATTAACCGGATAAACACCCATCATTTCAAACTGGCGTAATACAGAACAGCCATAAAAAGTAACTGATGCGCCAATACGCGGAACAATGGCATCAAAATCTTTTAGGTTTTCACCACGATAATGAATTTCAGGCTGCTCTGAGTTTATATTCATATAACAACGTAGCGCGTTAATCACTTTTACTTCATGACCACGTTGCTCAGCCGCTTCAATTAAACGACGCGTTGAATATAAATTTTTGTTGCGAGATAAAATACCAATTTTCATAGTTAAAACCTTAACTAAATTATGTTGAGCAAGCACATATAAGTATGTTTGCTACTCAACGAATTCTTATAATAAATGTGATAAAGCCGGATCAACGACTATACGATTTTCCATAGCTGTGCGTCCTAATAACATTCTAAACTTCATTGACGCACGACTTGTTAATGTAATTTCTATTGGCCAACTAAATTCGCCGGCATGTAATGTAGTTTCAATAAAGTAACGCAATTCTTTTTGGCCACTAGAGCTGGTAACGTACTTCATCTTTTTAACTTTGGCATTGCAGGTAATTTGCGTTTGCTCGTCTTCTTGCAATGGTTGGGCTGTAAATTTAACCCATTTTTCGCCTTCCACTTCATATTCTTCAATATTAATTGCATGAATACAGGAAGTACGTGCACCGGTATCTATTTTTGCTTTAATTTGCTCGATGCCCAGCTCGGGTAAACTCAACCACTCACGCCAACCAACTGTTATTTTTGTCGTCATAAATGTGCCCTTAGTAAAAAAAGTGTTTTATACGCTACAGTCAACAAAACACCAACAAAATAAATTCATCTACTCGATAAGCCGATTTGATTGACCTTTTAAGTTAACTCGTTTAACAATGCACCCCTAACGTATGCACTTAACCATAGGCTAAAAAACAATTTTTTGTTGATTAACTCTACAAAGTAAAGCTAAGTTAAATACACTACAGTCAACTGTATTAAAAATATACTATCTATGAGAAATTATTATGATCAATGGTTTACTTCATGCGCTTATTCTTGATGAACAAGGCGGGGCTCGCCCAATAGAAAACAGTAAACAGTTACACCAATGGCAACCTACTGATGGAAAGCTGTGGGTGCATATGGATTACAGTCAAAAAGAAGCCGTTGATTGGTTAAAAAACTGCGGCCAATTAAACGACTACGAACTTGAATCACTCACCGCAGATGAAACACGTCCTCGCATTACTCCTACAATGAATGGCCATATGCTGTTTTTACGTGGAATCAATTTAAACCCAGCGCAAAGCCCTGAAGACATGGTGTCTATTCGCCTATTTATTAATAAAGACGTGGTGATCACTACCCGTAAGCGCCGATTATTATCAGTGCAAGATATTCTAACCTCGTTAAATAATAATGAGGGGCCAAGCAGTATTTCTGAACTAGTGTGTAGCTTAGCGCAAAAGCTCACTTCACGTATGCAAACGGTAATAGATGAACTAGATGAAAGCTTAGATGATTTTGAAGAAGAAATTGATGAACCCAGTAAAAAGTTTGATAACCAAGGCTTGTCGCAACTTCGCCGCCAAACAATCGCGCTAAAACGTTACTTAAAACCGCAAAAAGAAGCGCTCAGCAACATGGTTAATAATCATTACCCATGGCTGTTTGACGAAAATAAAGCCAAGCTAAATGAAACCACCAACTTACTTATTCGCTATTTAGAAGAGCTCGATAGTTCAATAGAACGTGCACTCGTTATTCAGCAAACCATTACTAACCAAGTGTCTGAGCAATTAAATCAGCGTATGTATGTGATGTCGGTAGTGGCGGCTTTATTTTTACCGCTGGGATTTTTAACTGGATTATTAGGTGTCAACGTCGGCGGTATACCAGGGACAGACAGCCCCTATGCATTCACTGCATTTGTCGTTTTTTTGGTTGTTTTGACTGGTGGCATTGGTATTTACTTTAAAAATAAAAAGTGGCTGTAATTACAGCATAGCTCCAACAAGACACAAAAAAGGCGAACATTATTGTTCGCCTTTTGCATTAGACACCCTTACTCTTGAAAGTAAGTGCCCCAACCGTCGTATTCTACATCACATTCAACCGCAAGCTGCGCAAGCTTATCAACGTCTTCCATTATAACGTCAACATCTAATTCGGCTTCAACAACAATGTCAAAGCTCCAAATTTTTTCGCCGTCTTCAAGCTCAAGTTCTGCTGGCTCTTCTACATCGTAACCTAGTTTAAACGCAGCAAGTGCAGCTTGTTCTAACTTAGCAAAGTCTTCACATACAAAGTGGTGTTCTACTTCATAAAGAATTTCCGGATCGGAACCATCTTCAAGTAATGAAGTTACGATGTCTTCACTTATTTCACGCCAGTTTTCCATTATTTCTCTCTCACTTGAGCATCTAATTCTGTTATTTTAGCAGCCATAATGCTGTGCACACTTTTAGCATGTTCACGGGCACTGATACTTTTATCAAGTGCTATGGGGGCTAACATTTCGATATAAATTGTACCATTATCCCAACGATTTAGTTTAATGGTTTTATCGGTTGTGTTCATACATACTGGCACAATAGGCACCTCTGCACTCATTGCCGTATGAAACGCACCAGTTTTAAAGGGAAGTAAGCCTCGACCATAACTGCGCGTCCCCTCAGGGAACATCCACACCGATAAGCCTTTTTGTCGTATTTTAGCCGCTGCTTTAGAAATAGTGCCTGCCGCTTTTGAACGATTCGCCCTGTCGATTAAAATATTACCCGACAACCAATACAGCTGACCAAAAAATGGGATCCACTTCAGACTTTTTTTGCCAACACTCACACAGTTTTTTGGCACCATAGCTGGAACAGTAAATAAATCATAGCTATTTTGATGATTCGCTACATACACAGCGGGCCCCACCTTAAGCGCATCGGGATGATATTTTAGTTCTAATTTAACCCCAAGCATTTTAGCCATTGAGCCAAACCAACTTGCAATAACATGCACATTATTAGGGTGAAATGGTCTAAATATTGATAATAACAAACCAAAAAAACAACTTAATAATATAAACAACAGCATTATTAAAATACGTATAACAGCTAGCAAGTGCGCCTCTCCAATATAACCACAATTATGTATTGCTTTATTATAACGTTATTTTATTGCGCAGACGAGAAAATAGCGCACAAGCGTGCGCTGAAATAAAACAGTCATAAAAAAACGGCTTACCTGAGTAAGCCGTTGTCTAGTTTAGTCTAATTTTTCGAGTGTATTAACTTTGCTCTGCGTCTGAGCTTGGCTCATCTACTTGCTGAGGTGTTAACTCTACAACGGCTTCATCAACGCGCTGCAAGCCACGAGGTAACTTATTGCCTCTTCGGCCTCGCTCACCATGATAATGTTCAAGGTCACTCGGCTTAAGGGTTAATTTACGCTTACCTGCATGCAGCGTTACACTACTGCCTTGCGGTACAACGGCTAATACTTTTACAAACTCTTCGCGGGCTTGCACTTTCGCACCCGGAATAGAAATAATTTTATTGCCTTTACCTTTACCAAGCTTAGGTAAGTCACGCAGTGGGAATAACAACATCCGTCCTTCATTGGAAATCGCCATACAGTAGTCAGTAGCCACTTCGTTAACGCGAATTGGCGAAAGTAATACCCCACCTTTTGGTACACTCACCAACGCTTTACCGTTTTTGTTTTTACTCACTAAATCTTTAAAGTCTGTAATAAAGCCATAACCAGCGTCGGAGGCCATTAACAACACTTGAGCGTCTTCACCCATAACTACGTGCTCAAAGCTTGCTCCCGAGGTTAAGTTAAAGCGCCCTGTCATTGGCTCGCCTTGGCTTCGCGCTGAAGGTAGGCTATGAGCATCAGTGGCAAATGCACGCCCTGCTGAATCTAAAAATACCGCAGGTTGATTACTTTTACCTCGAGCAGATGCCCTATAGCCGTCACCAGCGCGATAACTTAATCCTTCTACATCAAGGTCATGACCTTTACCAACCCGTGCCCAGCCTTTGTCTGATAACACCACGGTGACTGACTCTGATGGTATTAAATCTTTTTCGCTTAGTGCTTTAGCTTCTACACGCTCAATCACTGGCGAACGGCGATCATCACCATACATTTCTGCGGCTTCTTGAATTTCTTTTTTCAATAAGGTCGACATGCGACGGTCTGAGCCCAGTGTTTGCTCTAATTTGTCACGCTCTTTCGCCAATTCATCTTGCTCACCACGAATTTTAAACTCTTCAAGTTTTGCTAAATGACGAAGTTTTAATTCTAAAATGGCTTCTGCTTGAATATCGGTTAAATCAAAGCGCTCCATCAATATTGGTTTGGGCTTATCTTCAGAGCGGATGATTTCTATAACTTCATCAATATTTAAAAAGGCAGCCAGTAAACCTTCTAAAATATGTAATCGTGCCAGCACTTTATCAAGTCGATATTGCAAGCGACGACGTACCGTTTCGCGTCTAAAGGTTAACCACTCGGTTAAAATACTGCGTAAATCTTTAACTTGTGGACGGCCATCTAAGCCGAGCATGTTTAAGTTTACGCGGTAATTTTTTTCAAGATCGGTGGTGGCAAATAAGTGCGCCATTAATGGCTCAGCTTTAATTCGGTTTGAACGCGGCACAATCACAATACGGGTCGGGTTTTCGTGATCAGACTCGTCACGTAAATCAGCCACCATCGGCAGCTTTTTAGCGTTCATTTGCGCTGCAATTTGCTCAAGTACTTTTGCACCCGAACATTGATGCGGTAGCGCAGTAATAACTATATCGCCCTGCTCTTCACAATACACAGCGCGCATTTTAATTGAGCCACGGCCAGTTTTATAAATTTTGTGAATATCAGCTTTAGGCGTAATTATTTCAGCATCAGTTGGGTAATCTGGCGCATGCACTAAATCCAGTAACTCTTCGAGTTCTGTTTTTGGTTTATCAAGTAATAAACAACAGGCACTGGCTACTTCACGCACATTATGCGGCGGTATATCGGTTGCCATACCTACCGCAATACCGGTGACACCATTAAGTAATATATGCGGTAAGCGCGATGGCAATACTAATGGTTCATCCATGGTGCCGTCGAAGTTTGGCGTCCAATCAACAGTCCCTTGGCCTAACTCTTTAAGTAATACTTCAGAGAATTTAGATAAACGCGCTTCGGTATAACGCATTGCCGCAAACGACTTCGGATCATCTGCAGCACCCCAGTTACCTTGACCATCAACCAAGGGGTAGCGATAAGAAAACGGCTGCGCCATAAGTACCATAGCTTCATAACAGGCACTATCACCGTGAGGATGGTATTTACCTAATACGTCACCCACGGTACGGGCTGATTTTTTATACTTTGCATTCGCCGATAACCCCAATTCACTCATCGCATAAATAATACGACGCTGAACTGGTTTTAGGCCGTCACCAACGTGCGGTAAGGCACGATCCATGATCACGTACATTGAATAATTTAAATAAGCGTCTTCGGTAAAACGCCCCATTGTTTGCTGTTCAATTCCTTGCATTAGCAAGGTATCTGTATCACTCATTAAAGCTTACCTAGTTTTTCTTATAGCTTACGCGGTAAATTACGTTTGCGTAATCATCGCTTACCAATAGACTGCCATCATTTAATTGTGCAAATGCAACAGGGCGTCCAAATGTTGTTTCGTCTTGCATAAAGCCGGTGATCAATGGCGTATAGTTAGTTACTTTGGCATTTTCTATGGTTGCCACAGCCACTTTATAACCGACCTTTTTAGAGCGATTCCATGAACCATGCTCAGCAACAAATAACTGTTGTTTGTAGCTATCTGGGAACTGTTTGCCGGTATAAAAATGAATACCTAATGGCGCAACATGCGCCCCCAATGCCAATGCAGGTTGAGTGTAATCAGCAATATTTTTGCCTTCACCAAACTCAGGATCAACAATAACGCCACCATGCACGTATGGAAAACCAAAGTGCTCTTCTTCCTTAGTAATACGGTTTAGCTCATCGGGTGGAATATCATCCCCCATCATGTCGCGGCCGTTATCGCTAAACCATAGCATTTGCGTACTAGGATGAAAGTCAAAACCCACCGTATTACGTACACCTTTGGCTAAAGTCGTTATTTCTTTGGTATCGGTATTTAACGAAAAAATACGGCCAAAGCGAGCATCTTCCTCACAAATATTACACGGTACGCCCACGGGAATTATCAGCTCGCCATTTGGTGCAAAGCGCAAAAACTTCCAACCATGGTGACGCTCTGAGGGTAAATCGCTATAAAACACTTCATACTCAGGATTTTTGAGGTGTTTATCGATATTTTTAAAACGAATAATACGGTGCACTTCACCGACATATAAGTCACCGCCTTTAATTGCTAATCCCGAGGGCATATTTAATCCCTCTGCAATCACTATTTTTTTATCTGCCACGCCATCGCTGTTATGGTCAATCAGTGCATATACATTACCCGCCTTACGCGACCCTGCATACACTATACCTCTGCTTGATACTGCAATTTGCCGTGCATTTTCAACATCATCAGCAAATAAGCTGATTTCAAAACCCGGTGCAGCGGTCAGCTTGTCGAGTATATTTTTCGCCATCACTGGCGATGATATTAAGCCGAGTAACAACAGTGTGCTAAATAATTTATTCATTTGCCTCTCCTGCTTTAAGCCCAAAGGCTTATTAAACTTGTGCCTTGTTACCGTGATCTTCTAACCATTGACGGCGATCTGATGAACGCTTTTTGGCTAGTAGCATATCCATCATTTCCATTGTTTGCTGCTCCTCATCAAGAGTGAGTTGCACTAAACGACGAGTATTAGGGTCCATGGTAGTTTCACGCAATTGTAGCGGGTTCATTTCACCCAAACCTTTAAAGCGTTGTACGTTTACTTTGCCACGTTTTTTTTCTGCTTCTATGCGCGCTAAAATACCGGTTTTTTCATCTTCATCCAGCGCGTAGTAAACATCTTTACCAATATCAATTCTAAATAACGGTGGCATAGCAACATACACATGGCCAGTTTTAACTAATTGTGGGAAATGGCGTACAAATAAGGCACACAGTAAGGTGGCAATATGCAGTCCATCGGAGTCAGCATCCGCTAATATACATATTTTATTGTAACGTAGTCCCGACATATCGGTTGAGTCAGGGTCTATACCTAGCGCAACTGAAATATCGTGCACCTCTTGAGAGGCCAAAATTTGCCCTGATTCAACTTCCCAAGTATTTAAAATTTTACCTCTTAGCGGCATAATTGCTTGGAACTCACGATCTCGTGCTTGCTTTGCCGAGCCGCCTGCTGAGTCACCCTCTACTAAAAATAATTCCGTGCGGTCATTATCCGCAGCGCTACAATCGGTAAGCTTACCCGGTAGTGCTGGGCCTGATGTTACTCGCTTACGTACTACTTTTTTAGCCGCACGTAAGCGTCGTTGCGCATTAGAAATACATAATTCAGAAAGTAGCTCTGCGGTGTCAGTGTGCTCATTTAGCCACAAACTAAAGGCATCTTTTACTACACCCGATACAAACGCAGCACATGAACGTGATGAGAGTTTTTCTTTGGTTTGGCCTGCAAATTGTGGGTCTTGCATTTTAACCGACAACACATAGCTACAACGCTCCCAAATATCGTCTGGGGTAAGCTTTACGCCACGTGGTAATAAATTTCTAAACTCACAAAATTCACGCATCGCCTCTAAAAGTCCTTGGCGCAGGCCATTTACATGGGTGCCCCCTTGCGCGGTAGGAATTAAGTTTACATAACTTTCGGCTATCGACTCACCACCTTCTGGCATCCATACTACCGCCCAATCAGCGCCTTCAATAGAGCTTGAAAACTCACCCACAAATGGGTCTTTAGGTAGTATTTCGTAACCTTTAACGGCTTCAATTAAGTAATCTTTTAAGCCTGTTTCATAAAACCATTCTTGGGTTTCTTTCGTTTGTTTATTTACAAACTTAATACGCAAACCTGGGCATAGTACCGCTTTGGCTTTTAATAAATGGTTAAGCTTAGTCAGTGAAAAGTTAGCGGAGTCAAAATAGCTGGTATCTGGCCAAAAACGAACCGTAGTACCGGTGTTGCGTTTACCCACTGAGCCAATCACATTTAAATCTTCAACTTTATCGCCATGCTCAAAAGCCATTCTAAATTGCTGTGCATCACGGCGAACCGTTACTTCCACGCGGGTAGATAGCGCATTAACAACCGAGATACCTACGCCATGCAAGCCACCAGAAAATTGATAGTTTTTGTTTGAAAACTTACCGCCAGCATGCAGCTTAGTAAATATTAACTCAACTCCTGGAATACCTTCTTCTGGGTGAATGTCAATTGGCATACCTCGGCCATCGTCACTCACCTCAAGCGAATTATCTTCATGTAAAATGACATCAATGCGTGTTGCGTGCCCAGCCATTGCTTCATCAACACTGTTATCAATAACCTCTTGGCCTAAATGGTTTGGCCTTGTGGTATCTGTATACATGCCAGGGCGGCGTTTTACCGGCTCTAATCCATTAAGTACTTCAATGGCTTCGGCGTTATAATTTTGTTGAGTCATAGTTTTTATCTTTATATACGCTAATATCTGATTTTAAGAAAATCGACAATGCTTGAAAAAGCTCGCTCAAAGCCATTAAAGCTATGATCGCCGCCAAATTCAATTAACTGTTTACATTGTGAGTAATACTTTATTGCGTGCTGAAAATTTAACACTTCATCCCCTGTTTGCTGTAATAAATACAACAGCTCAGGGTGTTTTAACTCTGTCACCGTTAATGCTTTTAACGCATCTATATGACGAGATTGTAATTGGTAATTATAATCTTGATACGGATTATAATTAGGCCCAAGTATAGGCTCTAATAGTGTATATGGGGCAACGGCAGGATTAATTACCACCGCAGGAATTTGATAACGCTGCGATAAATACGTGGCAAAAAAACCACCTAACGAGCTGCCCAATAATACGGTATTCGGTGTTAATAGTTGTTCAAGCGCTATAATAGCCTCTACAGGCTCATGATTTAAACGCGGCACACAATAATCAACATCATAGTGTGCCATAAGCTCACCAAAGCGCACAGCTTTATATGATTTTTCAGAGCTATTAAAACCGTGAATATAAATTACTCGTTTAACCATACCACGTCCGAGTGTATATGTAGCTGTTGTTGCTCAGCATTTAAATACAGCATGCGATATGCTGCCCCTTTATTTTCTTGCTGCCAAGTCGCACTGTGTTTACTAAATTGCACGCAGCTGGCTGGGGTAGCGTAAACATTGAGTCCTCTAAACTGCTGTTGATAGTCATTATGGACATGCCCATGAAACAGCGCATCAACGCAGCCATTATTAACTAATAAATTTAATAATTGCGGCCCATTTTCTAGCATGTGTTTGTCTAGGTAGCCATTAATAGGCAGTGGGTTGTGATGACAAAATGCAATATGACGATTGCTTGAGTTAACTAAGCACGCCATGATTTCATCTAAATGTGTGGCGCTGACCCACCCTGCAGGCGTTTCACCCTTAGAGTTAATTAATATCAGTTCAATCCCTTGCGCCACTATATGTTTAGCGTGTTGTATTTGCCCGCCACTAATTAAATTAAGCTGTTCAATCTCATCATGGTTACCAGGCACCCAAAATACCGGGCAATCAAGGTCACTATTATGAATCAGTTCAGCAAATAATAAATAGGAATTAAAGCTGTGATCTTGGGTTAAATCGCCACCAAATATCAAGGCATCAGGCTGCTGTTTTGCTATATCTGTAAGTGCCCTAGTAAAATGTTCTGCGGTGTTAACCCCAAAATACTCGCCCTGCTTATCGCTAAAAAGGTGACAATCCGTTATATGGGCTATACGAAGCTGGGCTTGCTCAAAATAATACGTATCATCAAACCAAGCCATTATTTACATCCCAATTAAGTGTTGATTGACCTCGCTCTACACAGGCAACCAACCAATCATATAAAAAAGCATTCAACTGATACTTTTCATCTTTTTGATGCATCTTAGGATTAGGGTAGCCATAGGAAGGTTTGATTCGTTGGTGGTAATCATGATGGACAATTTCGGCTACTTTAGCATCATTATATAAGCGCACTGTTAAATACAAAGGCGAAATACCACGTACCATTCCTGATAACTGTTTAATAGATACATCAAGGGTGTACTTGGCATTGTCATCTATGTTGATGGCAAATTCACTGTGGCCCAGTTTGATTTCTCTAACACTGCCAATCGCTCGTTCACGAGGTAGTAATTTTAAAAGGCGTACGTAATTATGCTCACAAAGTGTTAAATACTTTGGAAGGCTTTGAATGTATCGATTAGTGGTTAAAAGTGCTGTCAAAATACCGCCATTACTATTAAAAAATTAAAAACTATGCCCACTTCTTACGTATTCTGTCGCGATTTAGTGCTAACCATTGCAAGCAAATTACCGTAGCCGCATTATCTATTTCACCACTATTAAGTCGCTGTAGTGCTTCGTCTACGTGCATAATATGGGTTTTAATATCTTCACCTTCGGTGTCTAAGCCGTATATACCAGTAGTCATTTGGCTTAAATCGGCGTAAGCTAAATATAAATATAAACGCTCTGTAGTACCGCCGGGGCTTGAAAGGTAAGACAACATAAACTCAAGTTCTGTTAAATTAAGTCCGGCTTCTTCAAACGCTTCTTTTTTAACAACCGACTCGTAATCTTCACTGCCATCGGTCATGCCCGCTATACATTCTAACAGCCAAGGCGTGTGTTTGCTTTTAATTGCGCCAATTCGAATTTGTTCAATTAGCAGCACTTGCTCAGTTACTGGGTCATAAGGTAAAACTGCGACCGCATCTCCGCGTTCAAGAATTTCTCGACGAATTACCTCAGACTCTCCACCCGCAAATAAGGCATGCTTAAATTGATAAAGGTTTATTTTAAAAAAACCATCATACAAATTTTCAATTGGTTTTAATCTCACATCGTCATGGGTAAATTTAATACGACTTTTATTCGCCATCTATTCTTTCCTTTTTGAGGGTGCAAATACATCAACGTCATTTAGGTATATATTCTGTTACACTTGAGAACGCTGTTTTACTAATTTTTTTTTAGTTATTAGTTAAAACAGGTTAACATGCTACTAGTACAAAAATTGTCTAAGGACCGAACATCACATGAAAAAGAACATCCTTGCTGCACTGGTTAGTTTATCATGCGCATTGGGCTCAACCGTAGCCAATGCAGAAGATTTACTTCAAGTTTTTGAAATCGCAACAGCCAACGATCCTACCGTTTTAAAAGCAAAAGCCCAAGCTGATGCACAATCATACCAAAGCGATCGCGCTATGAGCGCACTATTACCGCAAATTGGTTTAAGCATGAGTTATGAAAAAAGTGACTCGACCTATTTTCAAAGCATAGGCGATTTATCAAACCAAGTTAAAGTCGAAAGTGAAACGGACCAATTCAGACGTGGTATTAGCTTAAGCCAAACGCTATTTGATTTGGGCGCGTGGAATTCACTCGGCATTGCTGACAAACAAGCACTGCAAGCTAGTGGCCAGTACGATTTTGCTAAACAAGATTTAATAGTACGTGTGGCTGAAGGCTATTTTAACGTATTAAGCGCTATTGATAACCTTGAATTTGTACAAGCTGAAAAACGTGCCATTGAGCGCCAACTTGAACAAACTAAACAACGTTACGCTGTAGGTTTAACGGCTATTACCGATGTACATGAAGCACAAGCACAATTTGATAACTCAGTAGCGCAAGAAATCATTGCTAATAATGCGGTAGAAACAGCCCGTGAGCAACTACGTGAGATCACCGGTAAATACCATGCAAAGCTAGATATGTTAAACACCGAAACGTTTTCTACTGTTAAGCCAAGTACGCCTGCAACGGATTTAGTTAAAATAGCGAAAGACAAAAACTTAAATCTGCAAGTATCAAAAATAACGGTTGATATCGCTAAAGAGCAAATTGAACTTGCTAAAGCAGGGCATTATCCAAAACTAACTTTAAATGCTAGTTACGGCGACTCATTAACAGATAGCGAGTTAAATGGCGCTAGTTTTGACGACCAGCCTCGTTCAGATTCAACATCTGTTGGACTTAACTTTAGCGTACCACTTTACTCTGGTGGCGCAACGGTTGCTGCAACAGATCAAGCACGTGCATTTTACGTTGCTGCGAGCCAAGATTTTGAAACGGATTATCGCGCAGTAACTCGCTCTGTTATTACTTCTTATAACCAAGTGGTATCTGATATTGCGACCTATAAAGCGCTTGAACAAGCGGTTATTTCAGCACAAAGCGCATTAAAAGCCACGGAAGCGGGTTTTGAAGTGGGTACACGTACCATTGTTGATGTGCTCGTCAGTACGCAAAACTTATACAATGCAAAGCGTAATCTTGCTGATGTGCGTTATCGCTATGTTATGTCAACGCTTCGTCTAAAACAAGCAACAGGCACATTAAGCCGCGAAGACTTAGTGGGTATAAACCAAGGGTTAAACACGGTTAACTAAACACTATATTTCATTATATAACCACTAAAGCCAGCTTTTTGCTGGCTTTTTGTATTTTTGGGCGCATAGCGTTAAACTAGGGTCTGTTGACCTTTCAAGGTTAAATTTGCAGCAGCCTGTTTGGTATTTAGGCAAGGCAGAGTCTATGTGGTGTGGTTATTCCCCATAAATAGGCGATAACGTAGCATCAATGCCAAACAGGCGCTGCCTGAAGGGTTCTGCCTAGGGACAATTAACTCTTTGTTGCTCGGTTTTTACTTAGCCCACTAGGTTACAAACCTCGCGCCGCGATTAAATTGTCCCTAGTTTGAACAAATATTAATCCGCAAAGGTCACCAGACCCTAGCCTTTTATTTTTAGAGAAATTTTTGTGGTCAACTCATCCCCTTTTAAAGCCTCTTTTTTAGGTCCTCGTTATTGGCTAACTTGGATTGGTGTCTTATTTTTATATCTCATTTCATGGTTACCGCAAAAAATACAATTAGCTATGGGTAAGCAGCTAGGACGCTTGGTTCATAAATATATGAAGCGCAGAAGGCATATTGCTGAAGTTAATATTAAACACTGTTTCCCCACGATGAGCGAAGCCGAGCAACAACAGCTAGTACTTAAGAATATGGAAAATACCGGTATTGCTATGGTCGAAACCGGCATGGCTTGGTGGTGGCCACAGTGGCGGGTAGAAAAGGTACTCGGGTCACTAAAAGGGCTTGAGCATTTTGAACGCGTGCAACAATCAGGAAAAGGCGTTTTATTACTCGTTCCTCATGTGCTTCACCTTGAAATGGCTGGCCGTTTAATGGGGACTGGGTGTAAAGGTATAGGTTTTTATCGCCCACACAATAATCCGCTGATGGAATACTTTACCACTAACGGACGCCTGCGCTCGAATGAATATTTAATTGGTAAAAAAGACGTCAAAGGTCTATTAAAAGCATTAAAGAACAAAAAAGTTTGTTATTACTTACCTGATCAAGATTATGGCCGTAACCGTTGTGAATTTGTGCCTTTTTACGCAGTACCCGATACAGCAACCACCACTGGTACACTAATGTTTGCAGGTAGTAAAAACTGCGAAACAATGAGCTTAATTGCTTATAGGGATAACAACGGAAAGTACCACTTAGAAATCGTGCCTGAGCTTGAAAACTTCCCGAGCGGCGATAATAAAGCCGATGTAACACGTGTTAATCAGCGCATGGAACAATCAATAAATGCCGCCCCTGAACAATATATGTGGTTGCATAGACGCTTTAAAACACGACCCGATAAAGACGCCCCCTCTTTTTATTAAAGATGGGTTATTAAAATAACAAAGATGAGTAACAGCCATGTGGTTTTGGATTAGATATATACTTTTAGCTTTATTGTTAATTGGTGCAGCTATTTACTTTCTACTAAATGGTTCGTCGTCACTTAATTATCAACAAACCACTAACGCTGCGGCTGAAGGGTTATCGCGGTTTTATGCATCAATCCGAGATAGAATTTCTGTCAATAAAGACAATGACAAATTTGTCATTGAACTCGAAAAACCCGATCTTAGCCTCGACAGAGCGCTAAACCAACGCTCTTTTGTAGTAGAGCCTATGCCTTTAAATTGGAGTGGAGAAGTAGGCCCGCGTCGCTTTCAACGTGACTCAACCTTGCGTACTGTACTGACCCAATATGCTAATAACGAAGGTATTACTTTAATGTGGTACTTAGACAAAGATTACGTAATAAAAGATCACTTTCGTATAGATAGCAGTTTTAACTCCGCTTTATACCGCGTTAGCCGCTCTATTAATGATGACTTTTCAAATGAAGTGTATGCGTTTTTCTGCCCTAAACAACGTGCAGCGGTGATTACCGAGCTACCGTCTGAATTTGTACGCTCAAACTGTTTAAAGCTAAGCAATTAACTACATTCGGTTTAATTTTGTTGATATGCGCTCAAATATTGCTGAGCGCATAACATTAAATTGCTCAATCTAGCCCAAATATTGCCTTCCAAACCGTGCTAACATTATTGATATTTTCACTAAACTCTTCGCGTTTAACGCAGCGACCTTGCTGGTCTAAGCTCAACACATGATAGCGTGAGCGATAGTCTATATACGCTTGAATAAGCTGCTTTTTTTGAATATCGCTGATACAGCCAATTTTAGCCGCGTCCGTTAAAATTCTCACATTGTCAGAATTATCGCATAAGTGGGTAAACTCATGGGCATGTTTTAATACCAAGTATTGCGTTATAAACTCAATATCGGTCATGGCACCCACATCTTGTTTTAAGTCAAATTGCTGCGCATTGCCTTTAGCCAAATGGCCACGCATTTTTTCGCGCATTTTAATCACGTCTGCTTTTAAAGTATCTTCATCACGTTGTTGGCACAATATCTCGGCGCGAATTTGTGCAAATCGTGTTACTAATTCAGCTTGACCTAAAATCAGCCTCGCTCTAACCAGCGCTTGGTGCTCCCATGTCCATGCTTGCGTTTGCTGATAATGATTAAAGCTTTCTAGATTAATAGCTAATAGCCCTGATGCACCTTCTGGACGCAGACGAGTATCTAACTCATATAAAATACCTGAGGCGGTACGGGTATTAAATAAATGCATTAATCGTTGTGCGAGTTTTAAATAAAACTGTCTTGAGTCAATCGCTTTATCACCATTAGTGTAGCTTGTACCATCATGGTTATGCACAAAGACTAAATCGAGATCAGAGTCATAACCCACCTCAAAACCGCCAGTTTTACCATACGCAATAACCGCAAACCCCTTGTTTTCATCATCGGTATTAGGTGGCATACCAAAGCGTTTTACGCAGTGGTACCACGCAATATTTACAGCCTGATCGACTATCGCTTCAGCCAATGCTGTTAAGTGATCGCTTACTTTCATTACATCAATAACGCCCGTCGCATCAGCTGCGGCAATGCGTAATTGATGGGTTTGCTTAAACTGACGCAGCGCTTCCATTTGCTGCTCTAAATCGTCATGTTCAATGCGTAAAAAATACTGCCTTATTTCATCTTTATACGCAGTTAATGGGGTTGGCTTGTAAAGCACTGCTGGGTCGATAAGTTCATCGAGCAAAATGGGGTATAATGAAATATGCTCGCCAATCCATTTACTGTGACAACAAAGTAAAACCAATTGTTTTAGCGTTCCTGGATTTTCATACAGCAACTCTAGATAAGCGGTGCGCGAAATAATTTTATTTAATATTTGGCATACCGTTGCAAAGGCGCTAGCACTGGCATTAAAGTCGTTTAACTGTTTAAGTAATGCCGGCATTAATTTATCAAGAATATCGCGCCCACGATTGCCTACTTTAGCTTTAGAAAGTCGTTGTTTAAAGTCGTATAATGGTGTTTGCCACTCATCTCTGGGCTCATTTAAAAAGCTAACATCGCCGTGATCCCAAGCACTAATAAACGCCCCTTCACAGGTATCAAGTGGTTCAGTTTCTTCGCCTATAACCTGTGTAAATTCGTTATGTATTTGGCTCATCACATGATCTATTTTAACAAGCGTTGCCGCAAAATCTGCCTGAGCGAGCAACACATTGAGTCGCTGTTGATTGAGCTCATCCTCGGGCAGTGTTTGTGTTTGTTGATCATCAAATATTTGTAGGTATTGCTCTACTTTGCGTAAATATAAGTAATTGCTTTTTAAATCTTTAGCTTCAAGCTCATCAATAACTTGGCTAACTGTTAGCTCTTTTAATGCAATTAGTAAAGATTGCGTTTGTAAGTTGGCCTCTCTGCCGCCTCGCACCATTTGCAAAGCCTGAACAATAAACTCCACTTCGCGAATGCCACCACCACCTAACTTAATATTATTGGTTAAGCGCTTACGACGCACCTCTTGGGCAATCATAAGCTTCATTTTTCTTAGTGACTCAATAACCGAAAAATCAATATAACGGCGATACACAAAAGGCTTTAATAACGTATTAAATTCTTCCCAATAAATGTTAGGCGTGCCAATTAAGCGCCCTTTTAACATCGCGTAACGTTCCCAATCACGCCCTTGTTCTTGGTAATAATCTTCAATCGCGTTAAAGCTCATCACCAATGGGCCACTTTCACCAAATGGTCGCAAACGCATATCTACGCGAAAAACTTGGCCATCGACCGTACATTGATTAAGCGCTGTGATCAGCTTTTGCGCGACCTTGGTATAAAAAACGGATGCCTCTAGTGAGCGACGCCCTCCTTGGGTTTTAACATTGCGAGGATATGCAAAAATAAGGTCAATATCTGACGAGTAATTGAGTTCTTGTCCGCCTAGTTTACCCATTCCTAATACCATTAATGGTAATGGGTTATTGTGCTCATCTAATGGCTCACCATTGGTTTTCGCGACATTTTTATAGGCCCATTGATTAGCACTGTCGATCAGTTTATTAGCAAGTTCACTAATGTATTTAATACTATTTTCAATTGGGTTTTTGCAGCATAAATCTAAAAAAGCCACTTTTAACCAGTATTTTTCTCGGTATTGGCGCAGTAACTTATGGCATTCACTCTCTTCTATTTTAGTTATATCAAGCTGTGCAAAAGGGTCTAAAATTTCTCTATTTTTAATTTCGTGCTCACACAGCAACCAAGACAGTAGCGTAGGTTGAGAGCTTAAACTGCGCCAAGCAAAATCACTTAACGCTAATAACCGCACTATCTGCTGCTGGTTTTTCTGCTCTGGGTACAGCGCTGCAAAGCGTGTTTCACCGAGTTTTTGTAATTCAATAGGAAGCTGCGTGTCGTTACTCATCAATACCCTCTTTTATCTCACCAATAACCATACTAGAATGGTTAAAAACCTATCAAGGTAAATCTATTTAGGAACACCATGTCATATTTGTCATTATCTAACACTAGTTTAGTTGCGATTGCTATTAGTTTTGTGGTTATTTGTATCATCATCATCAGTTTAAGAATTGTTACTCAAATAAAAGCAAAACAAGCACTTAAAGAAGAATTGGCGCAGCATGATAACTTTGCAATGGGGATTAGTTTTGCCTCTGAAATATCTGTTGTTATAGCAACCATGGCGTTTTTATTTGATGAAATAAGTATTAGCACCGCACAATCAAATCCATTAAAAGTGATTTTGTTAATTGTGCTGCTATTTTCATTTATTAAAATGGGGCATTTAATCCACCGTAAATGGATATTGCGCCGCTTTAATGAAGAAGCCGCAATACTAAAGCAAAATGTCTGCGCAGCACTGGTTGACTCGGGGATGCTTATTGCCAATTGTATTTTAGCGCTGGGTTTATATACATGGACACACACTCAGGGGTTTAGTAATTTATTAATTGCCTCAGTGAGCTTTTTTGTGTTGCAGGGAATGTTTGCTTTGGACAGTAAAATACGTGAAAACCGCTTCGCTAAAGCAAATCAAGGCGCCTCATTGCAAAGTAATTTTGGCTTAGAAAATACCTCTATTGGTATTCGCTATGCGGGTAAGTCAATTGGATTAGCACTTGCGGCGTATGCTGGTTTATCTAGTGCGGCATTTCAAAATGGTAAAATGGTAGAAAACTTATTTACCTTGGTAATGCATTGCGGTGTGATGTGGCTGTTACTATACTGTTTAACGTATATTATAAAAATTATCTCAATGCCTAATATCGACACCGCACTTGAAGTCGATCATCAAGATAATATTGGCATTGCGTGTATTGAATTTGCTGTATTTTGTGCTATTGGTTACTTACTTATAAGTATGTTTTCAATTTAGTACCAAACTGGTTAAATTAAGCCGTTACTAAACGTCCCTATTTAATAGTCTGGTAAATTAACAGGGACTTTAGGCATATGGAAATAAAAACAGCGAGTTATCTCTTAATTGATATAGACAACGAGTTTAGCCGTTCATTTATTAAACACTATATAAATTCAAATGATCCAGCTAAAAAAGATATCGTTATCGCCGGGGCTAACACCCAAAAGCTGGTTAAAATGATGTTTGATGAACTCGTTAAAGATTATTGCTATTGCGATATTGAAAACGAAATAAGCATTTCTGAGCTGGCCAGCTATCTGCATGAGCACCACGATATTCAGGGTGTGCTGTTTAACCAAACAGACTATTTACTCGCCGATGATACACAGCGCTTTATTTATAATTCACTGCATGAAAAACGCTATATGGTTATTCAGACAGATCAAGGGTATGAAATTAAGCCCATAAAAGATGAATGCCATTCAAACCATTTATCGTGTGATACCGACATAGCCCAAACTGCACAAGAGTTAACAGAGCTTTTAACCCCCGAATATGAAAAATAAATAATTGCACCCAAGCCTTTGCTTACTTACCATAGAGGGATATAACTTCTATGTAAAAAAGTGATTTGCCATGCGAGTGCCCCATATTTATCAATCATCAGCGATTGCTCTCAACACCCCTTTAAATCTTGACGATGACGCTGCAGGCCATGTAGGTCGTGTGCTACGTATGAAAGTGGGCGAACAGGTTTCTATTTTTAATGGTGAAGGGGGTGAATTTCTCAGTGAAATTATTGAAGTGAGCAAAAAAACCGTTGTTGTTATGCCCCTTGAATTTAATCATCATGACGTTGAATCGCCATTAAAGATTCATTTAGGCCAGTGTGTATCCCGTGGCGATAAAATGGATTTTACCATTCAAAAGTCGGTTGAATTAGGGATCACTGAAATAACGCCTATTTTTAGTCAGCGCTGCGGCGTAAAACTCAGCGGTGACCGCCTAGAAAAAAAACACCAACAATGGCAAAAAATAGCCATTGCTGCTGCAGAGCAATCCGGACGCAACTTTGTACCAACCATTAATCCTCCCGTAGATTTAAAGCACTGGCTTGAACAGCAAACCGATGCAATTAAATTAACGTTACACCCGCGCGCCGAACACAGTATTAAAACCATTACCGTTCCTGATGGTGGCGTGCGCTTTTTAGTCGGCCCTGAAGGGGGATTTACCGATGATGAAATGGCGCAAACTAAACAACAAGAATTTGTAGATATTCGCTTAGGCCCGCGAGTACTTCGTACAGAAACAGCAGCTTTAACTGTTTTAAGTGCACTGCAATTACAATTTGGCGATTTAGCTAATTGAAATAACTAAAAGCACCCACATATCAAGATTACAGTTGTAAAAAACACATAAATTAAGGCACAGCGCATGGCAATTAAGTTAGGTATTATTTCAGATCCTATTAGTGGATTTAATATTAAAAAAGACACCGGTTTTGCAATGATGATGCAAGCGCAAACCCGTGGCTACGAAATTTACTACATGGAAATGGATGATTTATCGCTGCGTCAAGGCAATGCCTACGCCACTGCAGCAAAAGCTCAAGTTTTTGATAACGAACAAAAGTGGTACCAACTTGAAGAAAAAGAAACCATAGCGCTGGCTGATTTAGACGTTATTTTAATGCGTAAAGATCCGCCTTTTGATACTGAATATATTTACGCAACGTATATTTTAGAGCGTGCAGAACAAGCAGGCACATTAGTGATTAATAAACCACAAAGCTTGCGCGACGCCAATGAAAAACTCTTTACAGCTTGGTTTAGTGAACACACGCCAGATACATTAGTAACACGCAGCCAAAAACAAATTCGTGAGTTTTTAGCCCAGCATAAAGATATTATTTTAAAACCGCTTGATGGCATGGGTGGCGCCTCTATTTTTAGAGTAAAAGCCGATGATGCAAATATAGGCGTAATATGCGAAACCTTAACCGAGCATGGTAGCCGCTTTGCGATGGCGCAAAATTATATCCCAGAGATCACTCAAGGCGATAAGCGCGTATTGGTTGTTGATGGTGAAGTTATTCCTTATTGCTTAGCGCGTATTCCACAAAATGGCGAAACACGTGGTAATTTAGCCGCAGGCGGACGTGGTGAAGCACGCCCAATTAGCGAATCAGATCTTAAGATTGCAAAGGCGGTCGCCCCTACATTGAAAGAAAAAGGCTTAATATTTGTTGGCTTAGATATCATTGGTGATAAGTTAACTGAGATTAACGTAACAGCGCCAACCTGCGTAAAAGAAATTGAAGCCGCTTACGATATTTCAATTACCGGCATTTTATTTGATGCCATAGAGAAAAAGCTTAATAAATAAATTATCACTGAACCAGTTCTAAGATATAAAGCGATGACGCTTATTGTGTCATCGCTGAAAAATCGAATAAATTTTTAATGTTAAAACATGGGACTATGCCATACTCAAAATTCAATAACTAAAAGGGTAAAACTTATGCAGTCATTAGAAAATCACTTTTTAATCGCAATGCCATCAATGCAAGACCCTTTTTTTAAACGTGCCGTCACTTATATTTGTGAACACAACGAAGAAGGCGCTATGGGATTGGTGATCAATCAGCCGATTGATGTCACCGTAGGTGAGTTACTCGACAAAATTGATATTGATAACGATAAATCTCAACATGCCGCGCAAGTGACTGTGTTTGCTGGCGGGCCGGTAAAAACAGACCGTGGCTTTGTGCTACATTCACCTAAACCTGGGTACTCGGCAAGCCAAAAGTTGAGCAGTGATATTATGATCACCACCTCAAAAGATGTGTTAGCCACGTTAACCACAGCCCAAGCACCCGAGCAATTTATTATTACTTTAGGTTACTCAGGTTGGGAGCAAGGCCAGTTAGAACAAGAGCTACTTGATAATAGCTGGCTGATCATTAAAGCCGATCCTAAAATAATTTTTGATACTCCAGTAGAAAAGCGCTGGGAAATGGCCGTTTCTATGCTTGGTTTTGATGTTAGCCAATTAAGCCCCGAAGCTGGACATGCTTAGGGTCTGTTGATCTTTGCGGATTAAAATTTGTTCAAACTAGGGGCGGTTTAATCGCGGCGCGAAGTTTGTAACCTAGTGGGCTAAGTAAAAACCGAGCAACAAAGAGTAAATCGCCCCTAGGCAGAACCCTTAGGGCAGCGCCTGTTTGGCATTGATGCTGCGTTATCGCCTATTTATGGGGAATAACCACACCACAAAGGCTCTGCCTTGCCTAAAGACCAAACAGACTGCTGCAAATTTAACCTTGAAAGGTTAACAGACCCTAATAACATAAAAGATACACATGACTAAAAAAACAGTAAAGCCGCAGGGTGAGCGCACCGTTATGGGATTTGACTTTGGTACTAAGAGTATTGGTATTGCTATTGGTCAAGAGCTCACTGGCAGCGCCACCAGCTTAAAGGCGGTGAAAGCCCAAGATGGCATCCCTAATTGGGACGACATTGCTGTGCAAGTAAAAGAATGGCAACCCGATTTAATGGTTGTCGGTTTACCGCTAAACATGGATGGCACCTCGCAAGAGGTTACCTTTAAAGCTAAAAAATTTGCTAATCGTTTGCACAACCATTACGGCATTGCAGTTCATACTCAAGATGAACGCTTAACGACTGCAGATGCAAAGGCACGGTTGTTTGAACGTGGTGGCTATAAAAATTTAGGTAAAGGTAACGTAGATAATATGTCTGCGGTGATCATTCTAGAGAGTTTTTTTGAAGCCAGTTATGGTGAATAAAGAACTTTACACACATAAAAAAAGCGCCCAAGGCGCTTTTTTTGTTTGTATCTAGGTCATATTGCCTTTGTCATCAAGGCCATCAATGGTCACACCTTGTAAGAAGCCTGCGCCTTGTTGCTCGTTATTACGTAGTTTAATCATCAAGCGTAAGTCATTTGGCGAATCCGCATGATGCAGCGCATCGGCATAATTAATACGTTGCTGTCTGTAAAGCTCAAACAGCGCTTGGTCAAAGGTTTGCATGCCCATCTCTGTTGATTTGGCCATGGTTTCTTTAATACCCCCAATATTACCGTTTTTAATTAGCTCACTGACCATTGGCGTATTAAGTAATACCTCAATGGCAGCAACACGCCCTTCCCCATCAGAGGTCGGAATAAGTTGCTGAGCAATGATAGCGCGTAAATTTAATGCTAAGTCATATTTAAGCTTATCGTGCTTTTCTTTTGGTACTAAGTGCATAATGCGGTCAATAGCTTGGTTAGCATTGTTGGCATGCAGGGTGGCAACACATAAGTGACCTGTTTCTGCGAAGCTCAACGCATATTCCATGGTTTCTTGCGAACGAATTTCACCAATTAAAATAACATCAGGCGCTTGGCGCAAAGAGCTTTTAAGTGCCGATTCAAAACTTTCAGTATCTAAACCCACTTCACGTTGGGTAATAATACTTTTTTGATGTTCATGCACAAATTCAATCGGATCTTCTATGGTTAAAATATGCCCACGTTGATTGCGATTTCTATAACCAATAAGTGCCGCCAAAGACGTTGATTTACCGGTTCCCGTACCACCTACAAATAACACGAGTCCGCGCTTTGACATAATCACATCGGTCAATGCAGAAGGTAATCCAAGCTCTTTAACATCGGGAATTTTAGTGACGATTCGGCGAATAACCATGCCCGCTCTGTCGCGTTGCCAAAAAGCCGAAATACGAAAGCGCCCTTCGTTAGTTGCAATCGCAAAGTTACATTCTTTAGTGTTATGAAACTCTGCTTTTTGTTTTTCACTCATCGCTGATTCAACTAACTCTAGCGCTTGCTCATCTGTTAATTTATCGTCATTAAGAGGAGTTAGCTCGCCGTTAATTTTAGCGCTAATAGGAAGTTGGCTCGATACAAATAAATCAGAGCCTTTTTTGTCGATCATTATTTGTAAAAAGTGATTTAAAGATAAAGTCATAATAATTCCTTAAGCGCTAAACTGCGTCTTATCTTGCGCTTTTGTATACGCCGCTGAGTGAGTGATAATGCCACGGTTAACTAAGCTTGTTAAACATTGATCCATGGTTTGCATGCCTTGCGACGCACCTGTTTGAATTGATGAATACATTTGTGCAATTTTATCTTCACGGATTAAGTTACGAATAGCAGGCGTTGCCAACATAATTTCGTGTGCAGCCACTCGCCCTCCCCCTACTTTTTTTATCAGTGTTTGCGAAATAACTGCACGTAATGACTCAGAGAGCATAGAGCGGATCATATCTTTTTCTTCGCCAGGGAATACATCAATAATACGGTCAATGGTTTTAGGTGCAGAGGTCGTATGTAAAGTACCAAACACCAAGTGACCGGTTTCCGCAGCGGTCATAGCAAGGCGAATAGTTTCTAAATCTCGTAACTCACCCACTAAAATAACATCAGGGTCTTCACGGAGTGCGCTGCGTAGTGCGTTAGAAAAGCTATGTGTATCACGATGAACTTCCCGCTGATTAATTAAGCTGAGTTTATTATCGTGAACAAATTCGATAGGATCTTCAATAGTCAGCACATGATGATGCTTAGTTTGGTTAATGTAATCGACCATCGCCGCAAGCGTGGTCGACTTACCTGAACCTGTAGGGCCCGTGACTAACACTAGGCCTCGTGGGTTATCTGAAATTTGTTTAAATATTTCAGGTGCGCCTAAATCTTCAAGAGTGAGTACGTCACTCGGGATAGTACGAAACACAGCAGCAGGGCCACGATTAGAGTTAAAGGCATTTACACGAAAACGTGCTAAATTAGGGACTTCAAAAGAAAAATCCACTTCGAGATTTTGTTCATAGTCCTTACGCTGGTTATCGTTCATAATGTCATAAACCAGACTGCTGACTTCTTTATCTCCAAGTGCTGGTATATTAATACGTCGCACATCGCCATCAACACGTATCATAGGTGATACCCCTGATGATAAGTGCAAATCTGATGCTTTATGTTGCACACTAAATGCCAATAATTCGGTGATATCCATTTATGACTCCACAACTAACTGATAAATATATGGTTACAATAGCAGAACGACTCACATCCGCCTACGCTAGAATTGCAGAGGCAGCGCACAAAGCACAACGTAATAGTAACGATATTACGTTACTTGCAGTATCTAAAACCAAACCCGCTACTGATATTATGGCAGCTTATGAGCAAGGGCAACGTCAATTTGGTGAATCTTATGTTCAAGAGGCTGTAGATAAAATAGCGCAACTAGACACATTTAGCGATATTGTTTGGCATTTCATTGGCCCTATTCAGTCAAATAAAAGTGCTTTAGTCGCTGCCAATTTTGCTTGGGTGCAAAGTGTAGACAGACTTAAAATAGCCAAGCGATTAAACAGTCAACGTCCTGAGACAATGCCGCCACTGAATGTACTTATTCAAGTGAATATTAGCGAAGAAGAAGCAAAGTCTGGTTGTCACCCCAATGAAATCACTGAGCTGGCGCAATATATAGATCAATGTGCCCATTTACAGTTGCGCGGACTGATGGCTATTCCCGCTAAAAGCGACGATGCAAACACGCAAATTCAATATTTTGAGCAATTACAAACTTGCTTTGATAAACTACAGACCCAATATCCTCATATAGATACGTTGTCGATGGGGATGAGTAACGATGTAGAGGCTGCCATAGCGGCAGGTTCAACCATGGTGAGGATCGGCACAGATATTTTTGGAACACGAACTTAAAAGGTGATAACAGACATATGTCAGATAAAAAAATCGCATTTATAGGCACAGGTAATATGAGCTACGCCATCATTGGTGGCATGGTAAAAAACGGCTTTAACGCAAATAATATTATTGCGACTAACCGCAACCAAGAAAAACTAGCTAAGGTAGCTGCCGACTTTAAGGTGCAAACCACCAGTGACAATAACGAAGCTATGCGCGATGCCGATGTCATTGTTTTGTCTGTTAAACCACAAATGATGGGCGATTTATGCCAATCATTTCAAGATTCAGGTGTCGACTTTAGCGATAAATTATTTATCTCAGTCGCGGCAGGCTTAACCGTTAAGCGCTTACGAGAAATGCTTGGTCAAGATGTAAAAATGGTACGTTGTATGCCAAATACGCCATCATTACTTGGCCGTGGTGTATCTGGCTTATATGGTGCAGGCGAAACCCAAAGCGAGCATGAGTTTGTACAGCAAGTATTTGAATGTACAGGCATTGTTGTATGGGTTGAAAAAGAGTCGCAAATAAACGACGTGATTGCTGTTACCGGCTCTTCACCGGCTTACTTTTTCTTATTTATGGAAGCCATTGAAGAAAAAGCCAAAGCGCTTGGGTTTAGTGATGAAGACGCACGCCGCTTAGTGCAGCAAACCGCCCTTGGCGCAGCTGAAATGGCACTTAGCCAAACTGATATTAGCATTTCACAATTACGTTCAAATGTGACATCAAAAGGCGGTACCACGCATGCAGCCGTTGAGCATTTAAAAGCACAAGGTTTAACTAAAACCGTAGGCGATGCAATGGATGCGTGTATTGCGCGTGCAGTGCAAATGGAACAAGAACTTTAAAACCATTTTTTATTGAAGGTTATACTATGAATGCCATGCAATTTTTAATTAGCACCTTGTTTGATCTATTTTTAATGGTGGTACTACTGCGTTTTTGGCTACAGTGGGCAAAAGCCGACTTTTACAACCCTATGAGCCAATTTGTGGTTAAAGCCACTTCGTTTGCAGTTAACCCGCTGCGAAAAGTCATTCCAGGGCTAGGCGGGCTTGATTTAGCCTCTTTGTTGCTGGCATTTATAGTGGCTGCGGCAAAAATAAGTACCCTAATGTGGCTGATTTATAGCTCTTGGGCTATTCAACCTGTGCTTATACAAGCGCTAATAACTGTTTTAAAAGAAGGTTTAAATTTAGTCTTTTGGGTATTAATCATCCGCGCTATTTTAAGCTGGGTAAGCCAAGGCTATAACCCAATTGAAGCGGTATTCCATCAGCTTACTGAGCCAATGTTAAAGCCCATCCGTAAAATTTTACCGCCATTAGGGGGGTTAGATTTATCGGTACTGGTACTAATCATCGGCATTCAGTTTTTACAAATGCTGCTGATGGACCTTTTAGCTTAAGCATAACGTAATATAAAAGAGGCCTAGTGCCTCTTTTTTACATACTCAGGAGTTAACCATGCAACGTTTAATAAAGTTTTGTTTTATTGCTTGTCTCGCCTTAGCATTTAATGCACACAGCGCACAAGAACAAGGCGCCCAGTATAAAGAACTAGGCCCTTGGCAAGTTCATTACATAGCCTTTCCATCAACGTTTATTCAGCCACAAATAGCCAAAACGTATGGCCTGGAACGCAGTGGCTTCAAAGGTATTGTTAATATTTCCATCTTAAAAAATGATACTGATAAAACAGCGCAAAAAGCGACATTACAAGGCACCGCTAGAAATTTATTAGGCAATAAACAAAGCCTCAACTTTAAAGAAGTGGTTGAAGGCGATTCTGTTTATTACCTAGCACAAGTAGATTACACCAACGAAGAAATTTTACGTTTTGAAATTGAAATCCAACAAGGTAACCAGTTCCAAACATTAAAGTTTCAGCAAAAATTTTACGTAGATTAAATATGACCAACACCTTAGTACTTGCAACCGGCAATCCCGGCAAAGTAAATGAGCTGGCTAACATGCTCAGCTCGCTTAATATTAATGTAGTACCACAAAGCGACTTTAACGTGAGCGAAGTGGCCGAAACAGGCACCACGTTTGTAGAAAACGCGATAATTAAGGCGCGTCATGCAGCTAAAATAACTGGATTACCGGCTATTGCTGATGATTCGGGATTAGAAGTTGATAGCTTAAATGGCGCACCCGGCGTTTACTCTGCCCGCTTTGCAGGTAAAGGCGCAAGTGATCAAGATAATATCGATAAATTACTGGCTGATTTAGGCGATAACCCTAACCGCCGTGCTCGTTTTTGGTGTGTATTGGTACTGATGCGTCACGCCGACGACCCTACCCCACTTATTTGCAGTGCTAGCTGGGAGGGCGAAATTACCCTTAGCCAACACGGTGAAGGTGGCTTTGGCTACGATCCTATCTTTTTTGTGCCATCAGAAAATTGCACCAGTGCAGAGCTGACAAAAGCGCAAAAAAATGCACTGAGTCATCGTGGGCAAGCACTTAAAATGTTACTGCAAGAGCTACAACACAAAGGCGGCCTGTGAACCTTCCTCCACTTAGTTTATATGTGCATGTGCCATGGTGCGTGCAAAAATGCCCGTACTGCGATTTTAATAGCCACGGGCAAAAAGGTGACATCCCTGAAGCTGAGTATGTACAGCATTTAATCGACGATTTAAAAGCTGATTTACACTTAGTACAAGAGCGTAAAATTCACAGTATTTTTATAGGTGGCGGCACACCAAGTCTATTAACCGGCGCGGCATACACCCGTTTACTCAAGGAAGTAGATAGCCTAATTGGCTTAAGCGATAACTGTGAAATAACCCTTGAAGCAAATCCCGGCACAGTCGAAACGGGCCGTTTTAAAGATTATGTAAAAGCAGGCATTAACCGTATCTCTATCGGCGTGCAAAGCATGCAGAACGATAAGTTAAAAGCCCTAGGTCGAATTCATGGTGCCGATGAAGCCAGTTATGCTGCACAGCAAGCCAGTGAAGCAGGGTTAAATAGCTTTAACCTTGACTTAATGCATGGCTTACCAGGGCAGTCTCTTGATGATGCACTGAGTGATTTAAAACAAATTATTGCGCTCAATCCACCGCATATTTCTTGGTATCAGCTCACCATTGAGCCAAATACGCAATTTGCTTCAAAACCGCCGACTTTGCCACAAGATGAAACCTTATGGGATATTCAAGAGCAAGGCCAAGCATTATTAGCACAAGCTGGCTATCAGCAATATGAAATATCAGGGTATGCAAAACCTGGCTATCAATGCCAACATAACTTGAATTATTGGCGGTTTGGCGATTATCTTGGCATTGGCTGCGGCGCTCATGGTAAGGTTACTGATGCGAAAACGGGGGTGATAACACGCACTGAAAAGGTAAAACACCCTCGGGGCTATATGGATATTATTAAACCCTACTTGTACAAAAGCTGGCAAGTAGAGCAAGACGACTTAGCGTTTGAATTTTTTATGAATCGCTTTCGTTTAATAGAGCCATGCCCTATAAATGATTTTAATGCGCTGACGCAGCAACCACTGCAAAGCCAACAGCATGCACTAGATAAAGCCATTAATGCCGGTTTACTAACAAAAACAGACAGCCACTGGCACGTTACACTCCAAGGGCAACGTTTTTTAAATGATCTACTTGCGTTATTTGTTTAGTGACAATAATAGGTTTCTAACAACAAAAGGGAAACGAATGCGTAAACTTACTCTAATTGCTGCCACCATTAGTGTGGCACTGCTTGCAGGTTGCCAACAAGCAACACAACAATCAACGCCTGCACCTGCGGTTCAAGCTCAACCTGTTCAAAGTGAAATTGACAAAGCGAATGCTTTTTTTGAAGACACTTTTAATCGTGATGTCATGAGCAGCCCGGTTTATCAAACCTACATGGGCATCAAAAAAGATTACGATAAATGGGATGACAACAGCGAAGAAAAAGCCCTTAAAGACTTGGCACAAGCTAAAGCCGATTTGGTCACACTCAACAGCATTAATCGTGCGCAATTAGATACAGCAACCCAAGTAAGTTATGATTTAAAAAAACAAGATTTAGAAGCCAGCATTGCTGATTTCAAATGGCGTTACCACAACTACCCTGTAAACCAAATGTTTGGTACGCACTCTATGGTGCCGGCTTTTTTAATCAACCAGCATCAAATTAGCAACGTAAAAGAAGCCAACGATTACATTGCTCGTTTAAATGGGGTACCGGGTGTATTTGATCAGCTTATTACTGGCTTAGAAATTCGCGCCGATAAAAACATCATCGCGCCTAAATTTGTATTCCCACACGTCATTGATTCAAGCAAAAACATCATTAAAGGTGCGCCGTTTGAACAAGGTGAAGATTCTACGCTTTTAGCTGACTTTAAACGCAAAGTTAATGCCTTAGAAATAGACCAAGCTGAAAAAGATGCACTTATTAGTAAAGCGACTGAAGCATTAAAAACAGCGGTTAAACCTGCTTACTCTAAGTTAATTAACTACATTGCACAGTTAGAAAAACGTGCTGATGACCGTGACGGTGCTTGGAAATTCCCTAATGGCGAAGCGTTTTACAATAACGCACTGAAACGCACCACCACGACAGACCTTACAGCAAAAGAGATTCATGCCATTGGCCTTGCTGAAGTATCACGTATTCATGATGAAATGCGTGCCATTAAAGATAAAGTCGGTTTTGAGGGCGACTTAAACGCCTTTATGCAGTTTATGAAAACCGACAAGCAATTTTATTTAGCTAACACTGAAGCAGGTAAAGCACAGTACCTAAGTGAAGCTAAAGGCTTAATTGATAACATGAAAACACGCTTAGATGAGCTGTTTATTGTAAAACCAAAAGCCGACATGATTGTAAAACGTGTTGAAGCATTCCGTGAAAAAGCGGCAGGTAAAGCGTTTTATCAACAACCTGCGCCAGATGGTTCTCGCCCAGGTATTTACTACGCCAACCTATACGACATGGAAGCAATGCCTACTTACCAAATGGAAGCCTTGGCTTATCATGAGGGGATTCCAGGTCACCATATGCAAATTGCCATTTCACAAGAACTTGAAGGTGTACCTAAGTTCCGTAAATTTGGTGGTTACACAGCCTACATTGAAGGCTGGGGGTTATACTCAGAATTACTACCAAAAGAAATGGGCCTTTACGAAGACCCGTATTCAGATTTTGGTCGCTTAGCCATGGAATTATGGCGTGCATGTCGTTTAGTGGTTGATACCGGTATTCACGCAATGAAGTGGACTCGTCAAGAAGGTATTGATTACTACGTTAACAACACCCCTAACGCCACTTCTGACGGTGTGAAAATGGTTGAGCGTCATATTGTAATGCCATCTCAAGCAACGGCTTACAAAGTAGGTATGCTGAAAATTTTAGAACTACGTGAAGATGCTAAAATGCAACTTGGCGATAAGTTTGATATCCGCCAGTTCCACGATGTAGTGCTTAAAAATGGCCCTGTACCATTAAACGTACTAGAAAACTTCGTTAATGAGTGGATTGCCAGCAAACAAGCTTAATTTTTAAGTATTTACTTAAAGGTATAAAAGGTCGCAATTGCGGCCTTTTGTTTTATAAAGCAAAAAATTAAGCTAGGATAAAGTTGGAATTCAAGGAGAACAGAATGGATCTAAGCATACAGCTACTCAATGCGCGTATTAAACAACAGCAGTTTGATGAGCTAGATAACGATTTTAAAAAGCTCACTGAGGCACAGCAAGTAATACAGCTTAATTACCTGTTTGAAAGTGCGCTACGCATGAGTATTAAATACGATTTTATGCAAAACATCGCCGTGCGTATTTTAACCACCAATACGCCACCAGCGCCGTTTATTGAAAAACTAACCAGTTTAGACGCGCTGAGTTTTTTTACGCCTGCACTTAAATTAAATAAGGGATTTATTAGTACAGACGACTCTGGCAATAACGCCCTGCATAATGTATTTAAGCAAGCAATGCCCACACAACTGCCTTTTAACTATGTTCGCTCGTTAATGTTATTTGAATCTAACGAAGAGTTACTACATGCATTAGCACATACAAATAAGCAAGGGCTCACTCCGGTTGCCAGTTACATCGCCTATGCACATAAGCCAAACATTCCGGTAAAACATGAATTTTCGGCCTTGCTCGCATTAATGGAAATAGAGCAAAAACAAAATCCTGCAGCAAAATTACAAATACTTGAGGCATTAAAAAATAACCCCCCAAGCGAGATAACCTTGCTACTGAGCGCCGCTTATTTACAGCGCTCTACTGAACAAGTGGCGGCTCTAATCTGATAAGTAATATTCTACGCTGGTAACAACACGTACGTTTTTAATTTGCGGCGTGTTTGAATCCCGATCGCTAATGCTAAACTGCCCTTGGCGAGCGGTTTTAATTTTACCTAAGCGTGAATTTGAATCTTTAGCAAACTTATCTGCCACTTCACGGGCTTTTTCTGTGGCTTCTTGCACCATGGCTGGTTTTATATCGTTAAGCCCAGTAAAAATATACTCAATACGGGTTTGATAGTTGTCTTGCACAATAGCTATATTTTGTTTAGCTAACTGACTCACTTTGCTCAGTGCGTTTTTAACTTTATCAGGAGCATTGGAGTAAACAATAATATTTGAGCTAATAACATACCTAAACTTTTGGTTATCATTCGCGTATTCACGGGCTTGCTTATCAATAATAGATTGAGTACCTGTCGATATTTCTTGATCATCAAAGCCGTGTAACTTTAAAAAAGCAATCACCGCATCATTTTTTTGCTCAACTCGCTCAACAAGCTTTTCAAGATTGTTGTCGGCATCGTTAAACTGCAAAGGCCAAATAACGGTATCTGCCACAACTTCACGTTCAGCTAACCCTTTTACCTGCACCGTGCGCTCCATCCCTTTAATATCAAGCGCAGCCCCTTTTATAATAAAACCCAATGCAATTAGGCCAATGCTTAAACACGCTGCTGCCATAAAAACGGTTACATTCGATATTTTATTCACTTCACTCTCCTTGATTAGGGTCTGTTGACCTTTGCGGATTAAAATTTGTTCAAACTAGGGGCGGTTTAATCGCGGCGCGAGGTTTGTAACCTAGTGGGCTAAGTAAAAACCGAGCAACAAAGAGTAAATCGCCCCTAGGCAGAACCCTTCGGGCAGCGCCTGTTTGGCATTGATGCTGCTTTATCGCCTATTTATGGGGAATAACCACACCACATAGGCTCTGCCTTGCCTAAATACCAAACAGACAGCTGCAAATTTAACCTTGAAAGGTCAACAGACCCTAATATCAATAATAAGCACGTTCACGCTCGAAAAAACACTATAAACAGGTTACATTGAGAAGGTATAGATAGCAAAACTTAATCAGCCAAGGAAACGCAATGAGTCTAAAACGTATTAGCCAGTTTTTTAATCCAAGCTCAGTCGCTGTTATTGGGGCATCAAACACCCCTACTCGGGCTGGTAATGTGGTAATGCGTAATTTATTACAAGGCGGGTTTAAAGGGCCCATCATGCCTGTTACACCCAATCATACTGCAGTGCATGGCGTATTGGCTTACTCAAGTATTGAAGCCCTTCCCAAAGTACCTGATTTAGCCGTTATCTGTACCAATAAAAACACCTTAATGAAAATTATTGAGCAGCTAGGTACGCTGGGGTGCCAAAGCGCTATTATTATTGCTGATGGCCTAACAGGTACCCAAAAACAAGAACTTAAAGATAACGCTGCAAAGCATAAAGTGACGCTGCTTGGCTCAAATTGCTTAGGGTTACTTATTCCGCATATAGGTTTAAACGCGAGTTTTTCGCACACTGTTGCCACGCCAGGTAAACTGGCTTTTGTGTCGCAATCAGCGGCTGTTTGTTCAACGATTCTTGATTGGGCTAAAAATAAAGAAATTGGCTTTTCATACTTTGTATCTATGGGAGATTGTTTAGATATTGAGTTTGACGAAATACTCGACTTTTTAGGCCGCGACGCTAAAACCAAAGCTATCCTACTTTACATAGATAACATTAATGATATTCGCAGCTTTATTTCTGCCGCGCGTGCGGCGGCATTTTCTAAGCCCGTGATCGCTATTAAAACAGGCAGAACCAGTGCAGGCGCTCTTGCCGCTGAAATACACACCGGCGGAAAACAAAGCTCAGATGCAGTATATGATGCCATGTTTCAACGTGCAGGGATGTTGAGAGTAAATGATTTGCGTGAACTCTTTGCCGCCACTCAAACCTTAGCAATGCACCCCAAATTACTGCAAGTAGAGCAGCTAACTATATTAACTAATGGCGGCGGCCCTGGAGTGATGGCCGTTGATGAACTTATTCAAAGCTCAGGTAAACTTGCTCAGCTTAGTGATGAAACGCGCGAAGCACTCAATAAAGTGATCCCACATTCAGACACAACATCAAACCCTGTCGATATATTTGGCGATTCTGCGCCAGTGCGTTACAAACACGCATTAGAAATACTGCTTAATGCTAAAGAAGTTAAAAACTTACTGATCATTCATACTCCATCGGCATTGGCCCCGAGTGAAAATTACGCTCAGGTTATTGTTGAGGCACTGAACAAATTACCAAAAATGGCACGCCCGTATGTGATCACTAATTTCATGGGAGAAGATGCCGCCTTCGCAGCCAGACGCATCTGCGCAAATAACGCCATTCCGACCTATCGTACCCCAGAAGGCGCAGTTGGTGCCTTTATGCACTTAGTAAGCTATCGTCGTAACCAAAAACATTTAACCCAAACGCCAGAATCAAACACCGATGATGCAACTATTAATAAAGTAGCAGCGAAAGCAGCTATTAAAGAGTTTTTAAATGATGAGCAACATTACTTATCAACCCATCAAGCGAGTCAAATTTTAAGTAGCTACGGTATAGACTGTATCCAAACTGAAGTAGCCTACACCCCTACTGAGGCAAAAGAGCAAGCAATAGAGCTAGGTTTTCCGGTCGCATTAAAGTTGATGAGCCCCAGCATTCCCTCTAAGTCTGAAGTCGGTGGCGTAGTACTCAACCTCAATGATGCACAAGAGGTCGAGCAAACGGCATTTGCCATGCTGTTAAGAATAAAAAACACCTACCCTGATGCTATTATTGATGGCTTTTCGTTACAAAAAATGGCGCCTAGAGCAGGTGCCAATGAGCTGCGCATAGCCATTAAAACAGAGCCTAATTTTGGGCCAGTTATTTTATTAGGTGAAGCTGGCACAGGGCTTGAGTACGCTCAAGCGGCGGTGGCCTTGCCACCACTGAATATGAATCTAGCTAAATATTTAATTGCCGCCGCCCATGATAAAGGAGTCCTTAAAGATCGCATTCTGCCAGAAAAAGTAGATAAATATCGTTTATGTGCGCTACTGACCCGAATTTCTCAACTCGTTGTCGATCAACCCGATATCACCTCATTAGAGCTAAATCCTATTTTAGCCAGTAATGGGCAGTTTTTAGTCCTTGATGCCACCATGAACCTAAATCAGTATCAGGTTCAGGCGCACCGAAAACGTTTATCAATCCGCCCTTATCCTATTGAGTTGGTTGAAACGGTGACCCTAAAAAATAAGACCTTAGCAACGCTCAGACCAATCAAACCAGAAGATGAGCAGGCACATCAAGAGTTTGACCGCTCCTTAAGCAAAGAAGATAGATACAAGCGCTTTTTTGGTGAATTGCCACAATTTAACCATGATCAACTCGCTAAAATGACGCAAATTGATTACGACCGCGAGATGGCATTTATTGTTACCCAAACACAAGACGAGCAACAGCACACATTAGGGGTTTCGCGAGTGATTATGGATCCCGATAACTTACAAGCAGAGTTTGCCATTGTGGTACGTTCTGATTGCCAAGGACTTGGGTTAGGGCGTATTTTAATGAACGCGGCTATTTCTCACTGCAGACGCCAAGGCGTGAAAACGGTTGAAGGTATCACCCTGCCAGAAAATACCGGCATGATTGAGTTGGCTCGTAAACTCGGGTTTAAAATAAGTCGTGATTTTGAAGAAGGCAGTATCAATATGCTGCTCACATTGTAATAGGTACTATGCGTAAACTAAGACAAACCATAAACCAAGTATTTGAAGCGTCAGGTAAGTATCAGCGAGCGGGACACATTTTAGATGTCATACTGATCAGCATAATTATGATTAATGTGGTGGCGATTGTGCTTGAGTCGGTGCACAGCATCGCAACCGAGTACTATAGCGAGTTTTTAATCTTGGAGCTGGTATCAGTGGCTATATTTAGTGCTGAATACCTAATACGTGCTTGGACTTGTGTCGATCGCGTAAAGTACGCCTCCATGAATTGCTCAAATACACAAAAACGGATTCGATATATTTTATCACCACTGGCAATTATCGATTTAATTGCCATTTTGCCTAGTTTATTAATGTTTTTCTTTGCTATCGATTTACGTTTTTTACGGGTACTGCGGTTGTTGCGGGTATTTAAGCTCACCCGTTATTCTCGAGCAATGCAATTGTTATTGCAGGCGTTTATTGATGAGTCGAGTTCATTACTGGCGGCATTTTTTATTATGTCTGTGGTACTTATTTTAGCCTCTTGCGGTATTTATTTATTAGAGCACGACATTCAACCAGACAAGTTCGGCTCTATTCCTGCAGCCATGTGGTGGGCAATGGCAACCCTAACTACGGTTGGTTATGGCGATGTTGTGCCTATAACGCCTATTGGTAAACTATTTGGTGGCGTAATCACTTTGGTGAGTATGGGGATGGTTGCCATACCAACCGGTTTATTAGCGTCGAGTTTCTCAGAGCAAATACGCAAACGTCGCCAGCTATTTGAAGATGCCACCCACGAGAAAATAACCGATGGTAAGCTCACTGATGAGCAGATGCATCACCTTGAGGAGTTACGCTACAAACTAGGGCTAAGTAAACTAGAGGCCAATAAAGCAATAAAAGCAGAGCTAAATAAACGCAGCTCACACTTATTTTGCCGTCACTGTGGTAAGCGTCCTTAATAAAATAATGTATTAAGCGGCGCCTTAAGCTTGTGAGAATACAGGGTGCCAATCGTGCTCAATAAGCTCAAGCACCTGCTCTTTAGGCACCGCTTTACTAAACAAGTAACCTTGAAAGTAGCTACAACCTTGCGCTTTTAAAAAAGCCAACTGATGTGCGCTTTCAACCCCTTCAGCAATGCACTCTTTACCTAAACTGCTTGCTAAAGTTAGTGTAGATTGAATAATCGCTTCGTTATCAGAATCAATACCAATATCTTGCACAAAGCTGCGATCTATTTTTAATACATCAATCGGAAAGCGCTTCAAATAAGTTAACGAGGCATACCCGGTTCCAAAATCATCCATGTACAACTTACAGCCTAGTTGTTTTAATAAGTCCATATTTTTAAGCGCATGTTCTGAGTCGCGCATTAAAATAGACTCTGTTATTTCAAATACAATAGCCTCGGGCGGCAGTGCTGCATTGTTTAGTGCTTGGCGAATTTCAGGGACGAGTCCGATAAATTCAAAATCCAGTGCTGAGAGGTTAATTGATAGGTATAGATCAGGACACACTTTACGCCAACGAGCTAACTGCACCAAAGCACGCTTAAATGTTTGTAGCATTATTTTAGTGATTAAACCTATATTTTCAGCTACGTTTGCAAACTCTTGCGTACTCGCTAACTGATTATCAGGCCAGCGTAGTAACACCTCAAAGCCCACTGTTTTTTGCGTAGACGCATTAATAATGGGTTGATAATAATTACAAAATTCATGTTCATGATAAGCTTTGATCAACTGTGATTCTAAATGCATCGCTCTTTCAACACGTTGATTCATTTCTTGTTTGTAAAACTTATAACACCCTTCCAAGCCATCTTTAGCATAATAAAGCGCCACATTTGATGCTTTCAATAGTGCTTTATAATGCGCGGCATCATCAGGGAAAATAGCCACACCAATACTTAGGTGCACATTGACGCTTTGCTGGTTCATAACGATGTCTTTACTCACGCAATCCATTAGTTTGGTGCATATAAGTAATACTTCTTCTATTTGCTGAATATCTTCAACTAGAATTACAAATTCATCACCGCCTAAACGCGCGACGCTATCACAAGGACGTAATGCTGTTTTCAAGCGGTTTGCCACCAGCTTTATTATCTCATCGGCGTTTTCTGTGCCAAATGAATCATTAAAATACTTAAACCGTTTTATATTAACGTGTAACAAAGCCACTTTACACTGATGGCGGCGTGCCTGATCGATGGCATGTATAGCTCTGTCGTTAAACAAGGTTCTATTTGGCAGCCCTGTAAGTGAATCGTAATTAGCCAGTATATGCAGTTCGCTCTCAGCTGACTTTTGTGCATGAATATCCGTTAAAATAATCACGTAACTACTCAGCCTTTGGCTTTCATCAGCTACGGCGCTTATTTTAACCAGTACATGGCGTTGCTCTTTGTTTGCCAGAACGACAGTGTCTTCACATGTAAAATGTTCGCCCACTTCAAGCTTTTGCATAATTCTTAAATAATCAAAATAGCTACTGCGGGACATTCCCAAATTAAGCGCACGGGTTGAACGAGGCTCTGCTGATAAGCCAAAAGCGCTTTGCAGTGATTTATTTGAGGCACGTATATTAAAGTTTTTATCTAAGATAAACACCCAATCTCGGGTTTGTTCAAACGCGGCGGTAAATAACCGTGCATGCTCTTCAAACACCCTTTCGCGTGTCATATTGGTATACGTACCGGCTACTTTTTGCGGCGTTTTTTTGTCCCATTCAACCACCTTGCCAAAATCTTTGTACCAGCGCCAATGACCTTTGGCGTGGCGTAATCGGTAGGTACAATTAAAATACCCTTTATCTGTTGATAAAAATTCTAACCACTCCAACCTAAAAATAGCACGCTCTTGAGGGTGAATTTTTTCTAGGTAGTCATCTAAACTCACAGAGTCATCCTCGTAGCCTAATTCGTTGACTAATCTAGGCTGATAAATATTTAACTGGCTCGCCTGCCAATCCCATACCCCGGACTCACTTCCCTCTAGTGCAAGCTTTAAACGCGCCTCACTGTCTTGGCTTTTTTTGTGTGCTGCCAATAAGATACGCTGTATTTTGTTGCGCCTCATTACCCATGCAGTCACTATGGTGATCAATAAAATGGTATAAAGCGCTAAAAAGTATGGAGCACGCCATAGCGGATATCTCACTTTAATATTTAACGTGGCTGGCGCAGTATAGTCGCCGGTCAGTGGGTCTTTTGCCCAGACTTTTAACTGGTAACTGCCGGGGTTTAATTTAGGAAACACCACACGATTATTTCGGGTATAACTTTTTTTACCTTTATCGAGCTGATATTCATAAATAATGCGCTCTTGGAAGCTGAATGACATCGCTGAAAATGCAATCTCAAGCCCGATATCATCATGGTTTAAAGTGATATTTTTTAATGGCTGCTGTAAATTTATAGACAAGTCCCGAGACATTAAGTTGATGCGCGTGATATTGACCTGATCTAATAAACCTTGGCTATTTTTATTGTCTTTAGGATCAAAGTAGGTAAAACCCTTGAGGCTACCGAAGGCAATTCGACCATCCGCTAACTTAGCCATAGCGCCATTATTAAACTCAGCAGAGAGCACCCCATCTGATGTTGTAAATTGCTGAAAATGAATTGTTTCAGGATTTAGTCGCCATATTCCTTTATGGCTACTCATCCAAATCATTCCCTCTTCATCAAGAACCATATCGTACAACAAGGTGCCTAGTTTATTTTTATCTAAATCAATTGTGTGCACTAACTCATAGGTTGTTGCATCTATACCAATCAGCCCAAAATTAGATAACGATAGCCAAAGTATGCCTTGCCCATCTACCACGTAGGAAAGAATACTAACGGCTACATTTTCATGGTGTTTAGGCACTTTATAAATGGTGTTTAAACTTAAATCATTGGGGTTAAATTGATATAAAACGCCACCACTAAAAAATAATGGCTTCTCGGGTTGGTGCGGTAATGGGGGTAAAAAGCCATGCGCTAAAAAAGGGTCAAATTGTGCTAATTCGCCTTTTAAGTGAACTAATTGTCGGCTATCAATATTATATTTAAACATGCCATGATCTGGGTGTACAAAATACAAATCCCCGTTTGGTAGCAATGTCAGGCCATGCATCCAATCATTTAAAAAAATCTGATTGGTAGGACTGTTGGTTTTTGGTTGGGTAAGTTGCTGAGTTTGCGGGTCAAAAATGAATAATCCTCGGTTTGAGTGCAACCAGAGTTTATCTTTGTAAGGCATAATTTTGAAAATAGTAAACTCTGTGGTCAGTAAATCGACTTTATAATCTTTTAAATACACCTTTGAGCGATTGCTTTTTAAATCAACCGCAGTTAAACCATTGTGTGTGCCTAACCATAGCTTTTCTTGGAACTCCTTAATTGACCATACCGAATGATGTGATAAACCATCCCCAACCAGTGCATTCCCCTCTACATTATAAAACTTGTAATTGTCGCCCGATAAATAAAACGCACCATCGGTTTTAGTGGCTAGCCACATTCCGCCCGATTTATCTTTCACCATATCAATAATACTGTTATCGGCGAGGGTGTACTTACTCTGTTGGATACGTTTATTTTTAACCACTTTTTTAGTGGTTAAATTAAAACAAAGCAGGCCTTTATCTGTTGCTAAATCGAGTACTCCTTGCTGATTATCGATATCCCAAACATTCAGATCGGCCAGTAATTTTTGGCTTGTAAATGATTGTTCGCGGTTGTTAAACATTGCCTCTAAATTACTAATATCAACAGCGTATAAGCCCTTAACCGCACCTACAAGCAACTGATTGTTATTACCTAGCGCAAATGATTTCACATTATTTTGATAAATATGTACATCCGTTTCGCTCAAGTGCTCGAGTGGCCTTACCTGCTGTGTTGCGATGTTAAAAACATACGCGCCGTCTGTGCTACCTATAAAAATATAACCATTATAATGAAACAAAGTACGTACAAACGCATTTTCAAATTGCTCAGGAAGTGTAAATAAGGAGGTAATTGAGCCGTTGTCTATATCGAGTTTTGCAAACTCTCGGCCTTGGCCAATCCATAAGGTTTTATCATCGGTGGCTAACATAGTAAAAACGGACTGCTGTAGTATTTGCTCTTCTGTGACAGGTTTTTCTATGTATTGTTGATAGGTATCCGTTTTCGGATCGTATCTGAACAAGCCTGCTAATAAGGAGGCAATCCAGATATGCCCTTGTTGGTCTTGATATATGCGATCGATGATCGCCTCTTCTAACTCACCATTAGGGCCATTGATTGGAATAACTTGATAGCCATCGTAACGGTTAAGCCCTCCTTCAGTAGAGAGCCATAAATACCCATTGTTATCGATAAGCATGGTATTAACGTAACTTTGAGATAAGCCTTCGCTTGGGGATAATCGTTTTACTTGCGCTGTTACTTCAACGCTTATGAGCATAAACAGCACAAATATGGCTGTGATAAACCCATTAATACTCATACCCATGCTTGTCCTATTACTAATTTATGTTTTATTGATATTTCAATGCGGTAATATTTCGGTGCTTATAAGCATCAAATAGCGTTAATAATGCAGGAGTATATGTTAACACTTGGTTAAAACCAAGTGCTTGATAAAAATCAGTAAGGCGTTGATAAGCAAAGGTGTAAACAGGTTCTGTTTGCGCATTTAAAAGGGCAACTAATAACTGGGTTGCCACCCCCTTTGAACGATAAGAAGGAGCCACGAATACCGTTGATAAAAATAAAAAAGTGGGCTTATTCTGTAACCGGCAGGCGGCAATAATCGTATTATTATCGTAAGCGACCCAGACTTGATCCTGTTTGTTAGCACGGCCGCGGACGTTATGTAACGTATAAAACTTATTAACTAAGGGCGTTTTAATTGATTCTAATTGTTTAATTACAAGCATAGTAGGCAAACCCTAGCTAAGCATAATTGCCAAATACTGCTCAAATTTTTGTTTTAAAACACCTTGCTCTGCAACAGGACGACTATGCAGAGTGTCGTACACTTGCTCACGCGTTTTTTTACCGCGCTTAATTTGATAAGCCCAAAATGAGGCCTCGTAATCTAACTGAATTTGATACTTTTGCTCTCGCGGCAAGTTACACAGATTAAAACTCATATTCACTCCAATTATTAGGGGCTATAAACTTATTGTTGCCTGCATGAATACAGGTAAGGGCCGTGAGCAGCACACGGAGGCTTTTACTAGCCCACTAGGTTAAACAAGTCGCGCCGAGCGCCCCTAGCTTGAACAAATTTTCATCCGCAAAGGTCAACAGCCCCTCGCTCAATAAAACGTAGATTATACGTTTAAACTTATAAAAAACTAACTCTATAACTAATAAAAATAAGCGACTGTAAATAATTCAACGTAATCAATAATTGTTGGTGGTAACTTTTGCAAGATTACTAATGCAAACTGTGCAAAAGACAGACAATTTGTTACTATGGCTGCTTATTATCTTGCCGCAATTAATTGGAAATACTGACGTGCTTAAACGCTTTAACGGATTGCTGGTATTACTGTGCTTAGTTTTTAGTAATATGTCTTTTGCGCACAGTTATAGCTACACATTTAATCGCCCGCAAAACACTCAACAAGCAAACTATACCATTGAGCTATTACAATTGGCCTATGCAGATATGGGCTTTAAACTAAATATTGTCGATTTTAATCGTCAAAATGCATTATTTGCAGCAGATAATGGCATGTTAGATGGGCAGCTTGCTCGCGATATCAGTATTGAAAGTGCCTATAAAAATTTAATTCGAGTTAACTATCCACTCTTTAAATTTAACCTTGAACTTTATAAACGCTGTGAGCCCAGCTCCACTAAAACCATAGATAGCGTTGCCATTATTTCCAGTTACCCTGTGCAACAGCGATATTTAGACAGTATTGATTTTCAAGGTAAGGTAATTGAAGTTAAAAATAATAATACGCAGCTTAACTTACTGATCCAGCAAAAAGTACAAGGAGCGTTACTTATTGATTTTGCGATGGCAAATAAAACCATTCCCCCCTCTTTAGGCTGCTATGAAAAACAAGTAGTTGCAACCTACCCGCTTTATCATTATTTACATAACAGTCATGCGGATATTGTTCCCCAGCTAGAAGCAACACTGGATAAGTTACACAATAACGGCACAGTTGCAAAACTCAGGTCAAAATACAACCTACACTTTTAAAAATCAAAACCTTGTTGATCTGCTTGCGGTGATGATTGTGCCACTTTATTTTTTTGCTGTAAGTAACGTTTATAGCGCTGCTGGCATAAACTCAATACTTTTTTCTTTTGGGAATTCGTTAACGAATTCCAAGAAAAACGTTCATCGCGACTGCGATAGCAGCCTTTGCAATAACCGCGATTATTAACTAAGCAAATACCTTTACAAGGGCTAGGAATATCAAATATTTCAATTTGTTGCATTTTACCCTCCGGTATTAAAAGCATAGCCTGAGTATAGCGCTATTTTTGTGCAAAAAAAAAGCAGCAAATAAATTGCTGCTTTGTTGTTAGCTTAAGCTGTTAATTACTGCTCACAGCTTTGTTCATCTACTTGTGTTTTTCGATGAAATGGCTTGGCATACATAGCTAAAACCAAAGCCCTTAACTCTTCTGGCACCTTGGCCAAACGTTCTTCAAACTGTGCTGCGTCATTTTTATTGATCACCGCCTCAGTGCAGCCAGCAGCAATAAAGTTGCCTGGGTGTAAGTAAAACGAATCAATAATTTGCTTATCAATGGTTTTTGCCAGTTCATCGGCACTGTCACAACCTGACTCAATGGGCTGACCAAACGATAAATGCACATGCCCTTTGGCTGAACTAAACCCTTCAACAATGCTGGCAATATCTTCGCCCGCCGATTTAACATACTTCCCATGATGTTGTTTATGATATAGCTCTTTTGCCTTGGCAATTGCACATGGTTCGTATTGGTAAGAGATTGCAACCGGCACCACTTTGAGCTCTTTAATGTATTCGCCAAATTCTTTCTTTTGTTTACGGCCATTAAGTTGCAACATTTTTAAAAGCGCAGGATCAGTTTGATCAACCCCATCTTTAGCGCGTCCTTCTTTTTGTGCAATCCAAATTGAGTGCCCGCTACTGAGTGAATCATAAATATAAGCCGATAACTGAGTCAGCGCTTTTAACATCTCTTTTGGGGCTTTTGCTGAGCGTTTCACAATAAAACTTTTATTTAAGCGCATAAGCTCAGTAATGTAAGGAATTTGCAGCAAGTTATCGCCAATCGCAATTCTCACTGTTTTCATTTTATGCTGGAATAAGCCCCAATTAACCAGTGCAGGGTCAAGTACAATATCTCTGTGGTTTGAAACAAAAAGATAGGCTTGATTAGGGTCTAAGTCTTCTAAGCCAGAAAAAGTGACTTTTGAGGTGGTACGTTTTATTAATTTATTTAAGTAATGTGCCACTTCATTTTGTACATCTTCAACCGTTTTAACTTTGCCCCACTTTTTGCGCAACTGATGCTTTATTATAGCGCGTGCTAAAAACCCAACTGCGGATATAAAGCGTGGCAAATTGTATTTTGCAATTACATCAATAAACGCATTATCATTAATTAATCGCGTTAATGAGGCGGCAACTTCATCGTCATTGTAAGGTCTTATATCTGCGTACTTATCTTCTAATTCAATCATTTACTGCATCTACAAAGTTAAAAACGGCGCGTTAAAACGCCCCGCTGTGTCTGATTTTGATTATAACTCAATCAAAAATACGAAACTAGCAATACTAAAGTTCGATTTACTGAGTTTTCATAGCGTTATAGTTTAACGCCGAGCCAAGCTGTCTTGCTAACAACGCATACGTATAAACTATGGCTATTAATTATTAATTTAAATGGGTAGACCCTACTAACAGCACTTTGTTCAAGTTAACTTAGCAAGGCAGTTGATCATAATAACATGCAAGTTAACCGTCAGTGGGCAGACCACATTTAAATATGGCTCTACAACTGCTAATGTAAACGCAACATGATAAACCCAATAACATTCAAATAGATGATACTCTTTTTATCACAAGCATTTTGCGTACAGGGGTTATTATTCCCTTAACACATACACTATTAGGACACACCGTGAACATAACAATTCTTGATAACGCTACACTGGCAAACACCTCACTTGATTGTATCTCAGCACTGGGAAAGCTTACCGTGCATCAGCTAACTAGCCCAGAGCAAGTGCTAGCACATAGCCAAAATGCAGAGGTGTTAATCACCAATAAAGTAGTGATTAATCGTGACACCATGGCACAATTAACATCTCTCAAACTTATTTGTGTTAGTGCCACCGGCACCAATAATGTTGATTTAAATGCCGCGAAAGATTTAGGCATTGCGGTAACCAATGTTGCTGGTTATTCAACCCCCTCGGTTGTGCAGCACACCTTTTCGTTAATTACTAACTTATTAGGCAATACTCATCGCTACCAAGCGGACTGCCAACAAGGCGCATGGCAAAAAAGTGAAATGTTTTGTCGCCTTGATTACAGCTTTAATGACATTCAGGGTAAAACATTAGCCATTATTGGTGGGGGAACTCTGGGCAATGCTGTATCTAAAGTGGCTGAAGCCTTTGGTGCTCATGTCATTGTTGCAGAGCGCAAAGGTGCTGAGTGTCGCCAAGGACGCACGCCTTTTGAAACCGCAATAAAAACAGCGGATATTATCAGCGTACATTGCCCACTTAATGATGAAACGCGTGACTTAATTACGCTTAATGAATTAAAAATGATGAAACCAACTGCGCTTATTATTAACACCGCGCGCGGGGGGATCATTAACGAAGCCGACTTAGCACAAGCCTTAAAAACCAATGTGATTGCTGGTGCAGGTGTTGACGTACTAACCAAAGAGCCTGCTGAGCACAACAATCCACTGGCCAATTACACGGGAGATAACTTACTACTAACCCCACATATAGCGTGGGCCAGTACCGAATCTATTGTGCGCTTGGTTAAAGAAGTGAGTTTAAATATCGCTGCATTTAGTCAACAAGAGTCGCGTAATCGCTTGGTTTAATGCCGTTAAATTAAGTTAGTCAAAATAACTAAAAAGTGGCTTTTTAATTTTATTTCTTAAAAAAGCCACTAACTCAAAAATCACTTTAAAAATAAGCAATTGATTTTTAAGGACTAAAAAACTGGCCTAGTCTTTGCTCTAAAGTCTGTAATTAATCATCTAGGATAATAAAAAATGAAAAAAACACTTTTAATCGCCGCCCTCACCGCTCCTTTTTTAACTGGCTGTGTTATTGCTGTATCCGATGGCGAAGCGGAAGGTCACTGGGCTGGTAATAGTTCTTCTAGCTGGCAAGCAACACATAAGAATAATCGTGAAATTATTTCAGGCTTGGCAATGGATAGCTCTTATCAGTCGGTATTAAAAACCCTAAAAACACCTGACTTCACCGAATTACTCAAAAAAGAAGAGGATGTTTACCAAGTCTTATTTTATGCAACGCACAGCATCCATTCAGATGGTAAAATGACTAAAGATGAATGCACACCGTTGGTATTTAAAAATGATAAATTAGTTGGTATTGGTGCCTCAGCACTGCAAATGCTGACAAACTAAGTAACTACAGCATTTATTGGGCGCTAATTTGATTGCGCCCTAATTTTTTCGCATTATACAAACCGGAATCAGCTTCTTCTAACAATGCTTTTTCAGTGTAAGCTTGGCTACTCTCACTAGAAGCAATACCGATGCTAATGGTGACGTGTGTAGCGTTTAAAGACGCATTATGTTCAATATTCAAATCATTAACGGCGTTACGTAACTTGTTGGCAAAAGCGATTGCACCTTGCTGATTGGTTTCTGGTAATACGGCCACAAATTCTTCACCGCCGTAACGCGCAACAAAATCACTGCCACGCTCACATTGCGCGGCTAACGTTTTTGCCACTGTTTTTAAACATTCGTCTCCAGCTCGGTGGCCATAGCAGTCGTTATAACGTTTAAAATGATCAATATCTATGAGTAAAACGCACAAAGGAGAGTAGTTACGCTTACTTCTACGCCACTCTCTTTCTAAGTTCTCATCTAAATAACGTCTATTGGGTATTTCTGTTAAGCCATCAATAGAGGCAAGCATTTCTAGCAAATCATTTTTTTGCTTAATTAATAACTGGTTCCGCACTCTAACTTTCACAATAGCGGCACTAAATGGCTTACCAATATAATCCATTGCGCCGAGCTCTAGCCCCTTTGCCTCATCTTCATGACGGTTGTTTGCAGAGATAAAAATAATAGGAATAGCCTGACTTATACTGTTCTCTTTTAGCTGTACGAGTACTTCATAACCATTCATACCAGGCATCATGATATCTAAAATGATTAAGTCTACTTGTGTGTGTTTAACAAACGCCAGCGCGTCTTCGCCGCTTGTCACTAAGTAAACATCATGCTCATCGCTTAAGGTTTTTTCTAAAATGATTCGGTTAAGCGCATCGTCATCTACAATTAATATTTTTGCTTTATTTATCATTGCTTACATCTAAAATTTTTATATAAATATGAACTTGTTTTAACTGTATTATCAGCTCTTTAATTGCAGCATTGGCGCTCTTGTCGCCCACTTTTAATAATTGCTCAGTATGTTGAGCACATAATAATAATCGGTTAAACCCTAAGTTTCCTGCTATCCCTTTTAGACTATGCACTAAGCGTACCATTTCAATAGTAGGTATGTCTTTTTGAAGATCAGCTGAATATGACTCACTTAACACCGCTAACTTAGTAAGCATGCTTTGCAATAGCTTCTCATCATCATTGAACTGTGTCAAAGCGAAGGTTTTATCAAAAAAGCAAGGCTTAGATATGCCTAAATCAGCTATCGATGCAAATAAAATAGGCGCAACCACAGGCTTAGTTAAATGTTTATTCATACCACTATTCAATGAACGTGCAATGTCGGCAGGCTCACAATGTGCAGTTAATGCAAAAATAGGCAATTGCTGGGCGTCAAACTGTTGGCGTATTATTTGGGTTGCTTGATAGCCATCAATACTCGGCATTTGAATATCCATTAAAACTAAATCGGGGCGCAATATATTCACCCATTCAACCCCCTGTTTAGCATCACTAGCAGTCACAACATTCACTTCGGCTTTACACAATATACTGCTAATAATGTCGAGATTGAGCGGGTTATCATCTATGGCTAATACTAAGGTTCCCGCTATTTCTTCTTGTGGTTTATCCGCTTTATATTGAGTTACTTTCTTTAACTTTTCAGGGGTTAAACTAAGTAACCGCTGCGCCAATGCACTGCGCGGTAAATACTGGCTAATAAAAGAGTCATTTATTGAAAGCTGATTCGGTTGCGAGTGCTCTATAACGATGAGTGAAGTAGTACGAGTGTGTAATACTGCTTTTATTGCTGAGGTGAGAAAGGCAGGTACGTCATCAGCATCGATTACAATGCTATGCGCTTGTTGCAAACAATCTGGATCAGTTACGACTATTTCAAGAGCTTGATTATTGAAAAAAGGATGCGCGGTAATAACCTGATTAAGCAACTGACTCTTCGCGCTGGTGATCAGTAATAGTCTATCTGTAAAGCTTGCTGATTTCTCGGTATCTGTCGCTAAATCAAGCGTGAAGTAAAAATGACAGCCATGGCCTTTATCACTACTGAGTACAATTTCACCTCCCATTAATGCCACACTATGCTTTACAATTGCCAGCCCTAAGCCAACCCCTTGATGCAAGCGAGTAGATGATTCATCACCTTGCGTGAAGGCATCAAATAAACGGCGTTGATCCGCTTGAGCAATCCCCACTCCCGTATCAATAACCTGAAAACAAATACGCTGCTCTATATGGCTCTGGCTCGGCTGTAATGTCATTTTTAATGTCACACTGCCTTTATTGGTAAACTTAACGGCATTGGTAAGTAAGTTACCTAATACTTGTTGCAAACGAATTGTATCACCGACTAAAAATGGAGAAATTTGCGAGTCTATGTCGATTTTTAGCTGTATCTGTTTTGCTTGGCATAAAGGTAAAATTAAACTTTCGCAGGTATCAATCAAATCAACTAAGCACAATGGCGCTAATTGCAGCGTTGCTTCTTTACTTTCAACACGGGCAAAATCAAGCATACTATTTAGCATCTGCAACAAATTATTGGCCGCATATTTTGCTTGGCTAGTTTGTTGAATTTGCCGCTGTGTTAACCCGTGCTCTGCGAGCATATCCAATAATCCCAACACGGCATTGAGGGGGGTGCGTATTTCGTGGCTTAAATTAGCAATAAAACGGCTTTTAGCTAACGTGGCACGCTCTGCATCATCTTTGGCTTTGGTAAGTTCTGTAACATCTTGAATATGAATAACATAATAAAGCGGCTGACTATTTTCATTCCAAATTAACGACATACTCAACTGTAACCAGGCATTTAATTGGGTATGAGCCAAGGTTAAGTGAAACACCCTTTTCTTATTATTTAATAATTGCTGTAGTAATGCTTCAAGCTCCTGCCATTGCGTATTATTAAAAAGCGCATAAAAAGGAGTATCGGTTAATTTATCATGCTTGGAAAATAATTTTCGTGCGGCTTTGTTTATCTGTAAAATAGCGTACTCAAGCGAGAGTAAAAACACCCCATTTGCGGCAAATTCAATTGCGCTTCTAAATATAGATTCAGACTCTTTTAATGCATACAAAGTATGTTGTTGTTCTGTAATATCACGACCAACCCCCATAGTTCCTAATAATTGTTGCTGTTCATTGTAAAAGGGAGCAATGGTTAACTGATAAGTTCGCTCAGCAACATCTATGCGCTGCTGAATTTGCATTCTATGCTGTAATACTTGATATTCCAGCAAACTAATTTGTTCATACTCGTTACTTATGTTGTGTATTTGCTGCCCAAGAAGTTCACCTTGAGTTTTTCCAATAAACAACTCAAACGCTTTATTACAGCCTAAAAAAATGCCTTCTGTATTTTTAAAATAAATAAAATCAGGCACGCTATTAAGTACTGTGTTTAATAACGCTAAATGACGCTCTTTTGCTTGGTCGCTATGTTTTAGCTTTTGCGATTGTTGCCGTACTTGATCATCTAACTTTTGATTAGCATTTTGCAAAGAAATAACTAAATGCTCATTTTTCGCAAAAATAGCTTTTACCCGAGCAAACCAAGGTTGCCAGTTTAACGGTATTTGGTAATTTAAATACCCGCTATTGTCATCGTTATGATGCTCTAAATAACGCATCAACTCGGTCATAGGTTTGATAAATATACGTTTGCTTAACCAAAAAAAGATGTAAAACATCAAACATAAAAATAAGGCTAACGAAATAAACTCTATCAATACTTCATACACAATACCGCTTGAGAGAGTGTGCTTGTCAGCAAGAAACGCCAGATGAATAGGGTTCTTTTTTGAAGGCTGAATTAAAAATAATGAGTCTGCTCGCGCATTACTCTTTTGTGAGGGGCTATTAATATTAGGCCAATAGGTCGATAACTTTATGGCTTGATTAATTGGCTGCTGTGAACTGGCAATAATTTCATTCTCTTGGTTGATAAAAACATACTCGCCTTGCTTTGAGGTTATTTTTTTCAACCAACTAGAGATAGCCTGTAAGTCATATATTAAAACAATATAATCTGAGGAGTTAAGCTCTCGCTGTCGGCCAACTGCAAAATATGCGTTATTGTCTACTTTAATAACGGCACTTGAAGTGAGTTTGTTCGCTGAAGGTAAGGGTTTAAAGTCGCCATTAAGTACCTGCGTTAAAATATAACTTTGTGTATTGTTACGCCGAGCTAAATAAGCAAAGCCGCGCTCATCAACATAGGCTACAGAATGCAGCGACGAAAGCAGCGCTAAAGCGGTATTGAAAGACGGTGCCAGCGACATGACTTTTTGCCAGCGTGATAATGCCTGTTCGGAATAGCTGAATTGGCCTTTTCCTACTATTTCGCCATTAAAATGTGCTATCTGGCTATAATAATAATGCTCGTATTGATTAATGTTTTTTGTGAAGGCATGATTCGCTGGTTGTGGGGCGTGTTTGTCATACATAATAAACATCGCATTAAGTAAATCGTCGATGGCTTGCATATCATGGTCAAGCTGCGCCGATAACGCACTAAAATCGGTGGTCTTTTTTGTTATTGCACGGTCCATTTTTATATCATAAAAATGCAAACACAAAAAAGAGGCCACCAATAAAGGGATTGCTAACGCCACAAAAACAGAGCGATGATAATGTTTTAGCGGTAAAAAATTCAACGACCTACCTAATTATTAGCTCAAAAATCAAACTGTAGACTATAGAGCCAAGATGTTAAGCGCAAGTTATAAATTTTCCTCGGCGAACGAAGCCAGTCGACTACGTACTACCCCATTAAGATTTACGGTAGCACCACCTTCAAAGTGCTTAAACCGCTCTACAATATAGGTAAGCCCCGAAGTAACCGCCGTTAAATAATTACTGTCTATTTGTGCCAAATTCCCAGTACAAATTAGTTTTGTTCCTTCTCCGCAGCGGGTAATAATGGTTTTTAGCTGAGAAGCTGTTAAGTTTTGGCTTTCATCTAAAATCACCCCCGAATTGATATAATACTATCATACCCTCAATAAACTTGAACAAAAAAGTTTTTACACACATACTCTAGCTAAGAATCAAAGGTGAACGAAAATGATACTTCGAAATACAACAAAAACTAAAATAATTAAAACATCAGTCAACTTTGGAAAAGGAATGTCTTTTCACCTCGATAAATCAGGGCAACCTATTAAGACTGAAAAAGGCATCAGAACTCACTCATATAGGCACGATAAAATAGAACCTAATTTTCCAGTGCTATATCACCCGACTCGCTTCACCGAATGCCAAGAAATGAACTTATTTTTAATGCACCGCTTTGAAGGTCATTTCAGTCTCAAAAAGAATCAAATAGACAATGAGGCTTTTAGTGACGCTTATCATGCCAGCCAACCGGGAAAGCCATTAGATGTTAAGTCTGTTCGCAGTATAGCTAAGCACTTAAAAGCTTTCTTAGATTGGTTGGATAAAGATGATGCATCCTATTTTGAAGTAATAGCTGCACCACTTTCAAAACAATCTGTAGATGATGATATTTCTAGGTTACCTGTGTGGAGATATCACAAACATTTATGTGAAAGAGTCGAAACCAAAGATAAGTCTAAACGCATAAGCTTTAACAGCGCTCAAGAACGAATTAGAGCTGTTAAAGCATTCTATATATGGAGCCATAAGCGCGGAGCTATAGATAGCCTCCCCTTCTCACTTGAATACAAACAGGTACGTATTAAATCGAAAGCTAAATCAGGTGTCAGTTCGTTGTTTCAATTACCTACCAGCAACAATCGTTCTGGGGGCTTATGGAAATGGGTCAGTAATTTGAGCATTCCAAATACATTGAAACAAAAAGAAGACTCACCAGACAAAGGTCTACAACCATATTCTCCAAAAGAACTTAAACAGTTACTGGAGACGAATACAGCTCAAAAAGAGACTTATAAACTTTATTTGCAGTGTGCCTTGTTAGGTGGACTTCGATCTTTTGAAATTTCGGCCATCGACCAGAAAGACCTCTTTAACCCTGATGAAAAAGAAAACGAGAAACGTATTCCAAAATTGAACATTGTACGAAAAGGACATAAGCCAGTGAGATTAACAATAGCGCGAGTTCTAATGAAGCTTTTGTACAATCACACTTTGACAATTCAAAATATGAAGCGACGTACCAAACATGAGACTAATCATGGTATGGACAATAGCGAACATCCGCTTCCTTTGTTTATGAATAGTTCAGGATCGCGGATAAGCGAAGATACACCGGGGAATACTATTTCCATAGTTAGAAAAGAACAAAGGAAGCAGGGATTAGAAATACTATTACGCACATTCCATGACTTACGCGCTACCTTTGCTACTTATGTCGCTAAATACCTAATTGACAAAGGTGAATCAGAAAGTTCCATCCGACAAACACTAATGACTTTGATGAGTCACGAAAGCTTTAAAACAACCAAACGTTACATCGACTTTGCCAAAAGTGTATCAGTGGATGCATACGGAGCGATGTCAGAGTGGGTAAAAGATATCTACGGTGATGTTAACGAATTGCTTATGCGTGAGGCTGAAGATGCTACAGCAAGTTAAAACGCGGAAGTCCAATCGTATTCCTGCTAGATTTAAACCTCATTCAATTGTTCTAGCCGAACAGTTAGACGTTTTATTTAACAGGGCATATGACAAAGAAAGCAATATTAGCACAGGTGACGACACTGCTATTTCAATGAGTCGCTTGCGGAATGCTTGTGTCAGTTTACAGCACATTCTTCCTCTAGCCCTTAATAAGGTTAGTGCAGATACTGCGACATCAATTCAAACTTCGGGATTAAATGCTCTATCAGACTTTGAAATTTGGCAAGAACTGGAATACTTTTGCATTAATGAAATAAATGATGTCAAGCTACCTAGTTATGCTACTCGTATAGAAGAAGCTTTAGAAAACATAGCTAAGTTTCATTTTTATGATAACGCTATCAACGCTCCTTTTAGGCTAGTAAATGGGGCTACTTCAATCGACATAACTAAATTATTCGAACTTGAATTCCATCAAGTAAAAGAGACTCGTAAATTACTAAAAAAATATCTGGACTATCTCGTCCTTCCAGAATTAAGCCTCAAAGATTCTTCTATTAGAGACAACATCCTCAAAACTGCGACTGCTATTATAAATATTTGTCTACATGATACTTTTAAGAATACTGAACGCGTCAAACTGCCATTATTGGCAACATTAAAGGATAGGGAATTCGTTTCATCATTTATATGCAATCACAACTTCCGTACTTTTTTAAAATTTATACTACCCGATGTGTGGGGTAAAGCTAGAGTCAATCAATTTAAAACTGAAGCCGAAGTGATAGGGTATGCACAAAGCATATCATCCAAATTTGGCAATGAAGTTGATGCTTTTTTGAAAAATCAGATAGCAAGCGCTTCGGAAGCTAATACAACAAGAGTTAGATCCTCAACTTTATCATTTCCAAGGTGGTTGAATAGTGCTGGTAGCGTAGCATCACCAATAATTAAGCTGCTTAGTGAGCGTGGAATTCAAGGGTTTGCAGAAAATGGCCTTCAGGGATTTAAATACCTTTATAAGCATTACCAAGAAGAAACTCAAAATAACCAGCAGTTTTTACTGCTACTAAACGCTGCATTGGACCTTTACCACTTTGTTACGGGTGAAAAAATCGCAAAGGAAAGTTTATTACCCTACTCATTGGGCTATTACCTTAAAGAAAGTGACACTACCGAATGGCAGAAGCATGAGTGGGTATATGACAATGCCTATAAATTTTATCAAAACCTAGTCGAATACCATAAAGTTTTTACAAAGCGAATTGATGGCGAGAGCATAGGCATCGTCACTCTCAAAGGTTACATAGGTAGTATGGCTAGAGCATTGAAAGAAAATGCATCATCATTAACAGATGAACAAATGAAGCTTATTGCCAATCATGGGGTTCATGCTTTTGTTGAAAATAACTGTGAGATACTAAAGGCTATAAGAGAGGCAATTCAACTAAAATCAAAACAAGGCGATTTGTCGGTTTTTGTTGGTAATCAATATCAGAGCGCTATCGACAAATTACTATCGTTTTATGGTCTAGATACTATTAAAAGCTTTCCGGTCAACACCGAATTAACTGCACAACATCAAGAGCAACTCTCTCAGAATCAAGATAAGCTCTACTCATATAGAGAAGTAGTAGAATTAGCATATTACATAGAAAAAGGGCTTTCTGAGACCTTACTCACAATTAAAGACAAAGTTACACTTTATGCAGCAAAAGTCATATTGAAAACTGGTTGGAATTCAACTCCTACGCTAGAGCTTGATACTGACGACTTATTTTTCTTTAACACGCCATTACATTCAAGTAAAACTCCTGCTCTTCGTTTATTTAAACGCCGAGCTAATTATCAAACACAATGGCATAAATTTGAAATTAAAGCCGAAGATCTAGAAAAAGAAGGCGTCTTATACGGCGACGTTGTCGAACCAGTAATATTTGATATTAAGGCTGCGACTAAACTTACGTCTATTTACCGCCCTTCTATTGAGAACCTATCAAAAAGAATTTTTGTTTTTCCCAAAGTAAATAGTATTGGAGAAGTAAAGATTCAATTATTAACAGCATCACGTTTCAAGACCACTATAGATAGGATATTGACTGAGCTTGGGTGTGATATCGTATTTAATTCGCAAAAGATCAGAAAATCAGGGCTTAACTACATTTACCGAAAAGTTGCCAAAGAATTTAAGTGGTATCAAAAAGCTGGCAAGCACTCTTATGAAACGTTCTTGCGTCATTATTTAATGCAAGATAACAAAGATGTTGCAATGACAATCAACAGAGCGACAAAAACAATGGCAGACTATTTTGTTCGCGATGTTACCGACAAAGTAATCATTTTGCAGACTCCACCAGAAGACGGTAAAAAAGTCCCGAATGGCACATGCATTAACTCAAAAGATAAATCCGCAGTAGTGGCATTCGAATCACAAAACAGGAAATTATTAGACCAGCGAGATACAAACGAGCATGCATGTGCCGACTTTAACGCATGCTTGTGGTGTCCGTTCTATCGCTGTGTTGCTGACGCATTGCATGTTTGGAAACTTTTGTCATACCGGGATTTTGTTGTTGCTGATATGGAAAACTCAGCCGCAACATTTGACTCTATAACAGAGCAACTGGAAAACATAGAGCAGTTGAAAAATAGGGTTAACGAAATATTAGCTGATATTGCCAAGCTTAATGCTCAAGCTGTGACTGATGGAAAAGAACTATTGAGAACAGAGGGTATTCATCCTCATTGGAAAAACACAGGTTTGCTATGACCAAAGAGATAACTAAAACAAAACTACTTGATATCGCTGTTGTAAAAACACATACAGGTCAAATCACTATAAAACCTTTGGTTCAGGTGTTAGAAGATTTTAAAGTTGATGATACTAGCGCTTTTAATTCGATTGCTTTGTGGGAAAACAGAGCATTGAATATTGCTAAACATGGCACTATTCACTTTGGCGATGACACTTGGATAAGCTATGAAGAAACGCAAAGAAATGTGAATTTTAAAGGTGTTGATGAATTAGCATATCAAATTCGAATTTATTCACTAATTAAACTCACACATGGTGATGTTGTAGGCGGTAAACCTCTAAAAATCTCTACACTTCAAAATGATGTAACGTATCTAAATTTATTTGCAGCCTTCTTAAGACAAAGAGGTTATCACTCATTTCATGAGTTGGAGTTCAAATCTGACTTAGTTATTAGGAATCTCATAAAAGACTATTTATATGAAGTCAGGAAAATAGCTATTTACAGACAATCACACTCATTTACTAAACTATTTGACGTGCAGCGCAGCTTTCGTCTTTTTGGCCCTAAGGTGTGTAGTGTTTTTATTGATGTACTTAACCAACTAAACGAGTTACACCATCCGAGACCAGTCACTTATTCGCACCCTGTCATTCCTACTAAAGTAATGAAAAAAATTCTGAAGTTTGCAGAAAAAATAGTTGAAAACTCTAAGGATAAGATAGAACGATGGCTAGAATTAAATGCACGCTTAATAGATAGTTTAAATGAAGGCTCCGTTGAACCACCGCCCAAAATTAGTACAGGTGAGCTAATAGCAAAACATGTAAGAAACTTACCCGATGAAGTGGAATTCATTCAATTATCCGAAGAATTAGAAGATTTAAAATTAGCCACATACATTAATATCTTGGCCTATACAGGCATGAGATATAACGAAGTACTTACATGCAAGGTTGGCTGTGCCAATTACAAAGATGATATTTATTACATTACGGCAATCATGACCAAAACCGACAACAGTAAGGTTGAGATGGAATGGTTTTCAAACGCTGAAGTACATGAGTGTGTTGGTATTTACGAAAAATATGTGTTCGGTATGCAAGAAAGGGCAAAAGCTGTACTTTCTTCATGCAGAGCCAATATAACAAGTAGTCAAGCACACAACTTGAAAGAAGGGTTAGAAAGAAACCGTCTTTTCGGGGTTTCACATAGTAGCTGTAGTGTTAGTTTTAGCGATGCTGGGCGATTCACAAAATTTGAGGTTAAAAACAGTGAAAACATTGAGCTTTTTGACTTAACTCTAGACGATGATGATATAGCAGAGCTTGAACGCCTTGAATCTAACTACAAAGAAGTTAGAGGAGAGAATAGAGGTGTCCCATACGAAGAAGGCGATACGTTTAGATTAACCGCTCACATGTTTCGACATACGTTGGCCTACTTTGTCATTGCCAATAAATTAGGTGAGCTTGATGATATTAGATATCAATTTAAACATTTAACCAGCCTAATGACGTTTGTTTATACTCGAAGAGCATTTTTGGCCTCAACAACTTTAATTAAAACTACTGAAGAGTTTAATGAGATTTTAATTGACCGTGTTGCAGAAGAGTTAATAGATGAAGCCGAGTCACAATCACTTAAAGGTGGTGCTGGTGAGCAAATTAATAAAACATCTAAAGATCTGATAATAGGTATTACTGATAGTCAAAGTAAAGATTCGACTGTGATTAAGCAGATCCATTTCAGTTCAATTGAAGAACTGAAAAAATTTCTCGTCAAAAATATTAAAAACATACGTGGCTTGCCTACGGGGTACTGCACTGCGGGAGAAGCTTGCAAGATAAAAGGAGCAGGAATCCCTAGTGGCTGTGTGTATTGTGGTAGTAAAATCATTACCAAACGCCACAAGGTCAATTGGCAAGTGATAAAAAAAGATGCGACCCAGAAACTAGAGGCATATGCAGCATCAACCACAGAAGAGCAAGAAGATTACGAGCTATTTGCTATTCACTGGAAAAATAATATAGCAGCAGCTGACTATGTATTAGATGAAGGCAAAGCGCATACAAACCAAGGAGAACAAGCATGAGTAGCGCATATGATGATATAAAACGTGCTTTTGAAGAGATGAAATCTGATGGCAGCAAGATAACCAAAAATGCAGTAGCAACGAGAGCTAAAAGAAATATTGCGAATCTATCTAAAGAAGAAGAAAAATGGGTAAAGTTACGAGAAAGTATTGAAAAAGCTCAATTAACTTGGGAAGAAAAAAATAAAGATAATTTAATAAAACAACTCAGAACAAAGGTAGCCGAACTAAAAAGCAAGCTTGCTAAAGAAAAGCAAAAAAATAATATCGGCACTAAGGAAATCGATAATAAAGATACAAAGTTATTAGTGTTGTTGAGTGAAATGTACGCAGAAATAGATAAGCTCAAACTGATTAATGCCGATTTACAAAATCAACTTCAGCATTCAGGGCAACATACAGAAATAAGAGTGGATACGTCTACTGGTGAAATTATTGAATTAGTTTCAACGAAACAATAGATTAGATGTAGTAGCTCATATCTCAACTTACAGTTTTGTTGATTAGGCTTAGACTTCACCTGACAGGCAGCAAGAGCGAACAAGAGACGGTCAGAGTGATCTGGATATGTGAACTTAATTCTACAAAGAGGACGCTTAGCGACCCCGTTCATGCAATAAAATTGAGTTTAGGCAATCCGCATTAATTGTATAATGATATTTCTGCTTCTAAAGAGTATGTTTATGAGAACCATTGGAAAACTGGCAAAAGATTTAGATATCAATGTTGAAACAATCCGTTTCTATGAGCGCCAAGGTCTGATAGAGCAACCTTTAAAACCAGAGTCTGGTTACAGAATGTATGGCGATGCCCTTACCAGTCAACTCAAATTTATTCTGAAAGCTAAAGCATTAGGGTTTACGCTGAAAGAAATTGAATCGCTTATGTCACTAAGTGACAGTTGCGCTGATATTGAGTCGATGGGGTTGCAAAAACTTAATCTCATTCGTAATAAAATTGCTGATTTACAGCGATTAGAGAAAGTAATTCAAGATATGACAGATTCTTGCAAGGCCAATCAAGACCCTCAATCCTGCCCGGTAATAAATTCACTTAAATAGCTATTGACCCCGTACTTATGTACGGAGTTTATACTACCTTAAAAATTGAGGTAGATAGTTATGATCAATAAAATTCTAGATAAAGTAGGTTCTGGTGGCGTTTGGCTAGCCGCCCTTAGCTGCACAGCATGTTTTCCTGCACTCGGCTCATTGGCATCTGCTCTTGGGTTAGGTTTTCTTTCACATTTTGAAGGGATAGCGGTGAACACCTTATTGCCATTATTTGCTTCACTAGCGTTGTTAGTTAATTTCTATAATTGGTATCAACATCGAGATTCATTGAGAGGCGTTTTAAGTGTCATTGGCCCAATTGCAGTATTGCTGACCCTTTATCCTTTATGGCAATACGACTGGAGCACTTACTTATTTTACTTTGGGATCATTTGGATGGTCGTAATGTCTATTTTAGATATTGTTAAGCCCATTAAGGAACCAGTATGCAAGGTATAGAACTAGAATCTAAAATCACTTGCCCTGAATGTGGATTTAGCAAAGTTGAAACCATGCCTACAAACGCTTGCCAATGGTATTACGAATGCGAAAGCTGTAAAGCACTACTTAAACCGTTAAAAGGTGATTGTTGCGTTTATTGCTCTTATGGAACAGTTAAGTGTCCTCCTATTCAAGAAGGCAATGCATGTTGCTCAGGTAAGTAGCCTAGTATTCGGTGGTTCTGTGTCAACCAAGTAATATCTTAAATGCGATTGCGATTAACACTAAACCACCAAATAGTTCAGCTTTAGATTCCAGCCATACGCCACTTCTTTCGCCGATATTCACACCAATCCAGCTAAAGGCAAACGTCGTGACGCCTATTATCAAGCAAGCTACGGCTATATCTACCTCAAGCAATGTGATTGCATAACCTGCCGCCATTGCATCAATACTGGTGGCAATAGCAAGAACAAATAGCACACGATGAGTAACATTAGCAATATCTTCTTCAATTCCTTCAGATTGGGACTCATAAATCATTTTGCCACCGATAAATACTAGCAAAATAAAAGCTATCCAAGGTGCATAATCTTCAATCCAAGATGATAAACCTTTACCGCTGTAATAGCCTAAAAGAGGCATAAAGCCTTGGAAAAAACCAAAATAAGCAGCGGCTTTAATAAAGAGCTTTTCAGCATTTACTACTTTTTTAGAACCTAAGCCTATGGATACTGCAAACGCGTCCATACTGAGTGCTATAGCTAATACAAATACTTCAAACAAACCGATTAAACCTGAATAAAATTGTTATAAGATTACGTGACGTATAATTAGTTACTTGACTGATGTTAAACACCTAAGATTTACTGACAATTTTTCTATTATCAAAGCCTTATTTTTACACCAAATTTCAGCCAGATATTCAGTAACAGTGCCAACACTTGAAGGAAACAGAATATTCCCCGCCACTTTGGCGAAAGGTCCATCAGTTTCGAGTAGAACTCTATCTTGAGGTATCCACGATATTACTTTTTTAGCTCTGGCTGAAGTTAGCATGGCTGGCCCAATAGAGAAGAAACAGCCTAGCTCGACGGCTTCTAGAACTTGCTTCTTAGTACCTAAAAACCAATGAAGAATAGAAGTACCAGCATTGGGATGTAACTTAAGTTGTTCAAGAACTTCACCAGTCGCGTTAAGACTATGGATAGTTAGTATTTTGTCATCAAAGCCTTCACATTTTTTTAGAATATGCGTGAAAACCTCTAATTGATCATCAAAGTAATCAGCGTAACCTTTTGAGCCATCCAGTCCAATTTCTCCAATATATCTAGTTCTATCAACTAGCTTATCGAATAGTGCTAATTCATTTTTTCTTAGATGAGCAAGTTGAGGGTGAAGCCCCAAGGCCGTCTTACAGTGTTTTATGCCACTTGTTAACTGGACAGTACCTTCAAAAGCTGAAGGCACCGTAGTTACTGATAGCACGTAATAATTACTGCTTTTTATGTCGTTCAATACCTCTTGATGATCTGGATATAAATCAACGTGGCAATGAAGATCCATCATGACGATTTATCCGCTTGGAGAAATAATTCAACCTCTGCCAATCCTCGCTTAATAGTTGATTCTAATTTTTCTCGTATATCTTTTTCTTGTGGTATTGGCCCTGAACTTCGAAGCCAAGAACGATAGTTATCGGATTGTTTCAATCTAATAATGGCAGTTTGAACCGCTTGGAGATCATCGCGAGTATCTTTTTCTTTGATAAGATCTCTCAACCGCTTTGTCTTGTATGGCGCATCTTGTGTAAAACCAGCATGAAAAACTGACACTCTTCGAATAAGGCAAGGTACACAATGCCCACACTGTTTATGTTCTCTGTGCCAATGACTGCATGAAACACTTAGGGGAACTGCTTTTCTAATTGCGTCTTGATCAACACATTCCGCTAACATTTCACCTTTAGTTTTGAATTGATAGGGGTTTACAAATTTGACATGAAACCCAGTGTCTCTAAGCAAAGATTCAAGCCTGCTTAGAAAATTAGGATGAGTAGTTCTAGTGCTATGGCTACCAATCCGTCTTCTGGTAAGCGGCGGATTTATAGAAATATAGCCATTCTCTGGGACGACAATAGTTTCAATACTGCTATCGCAATTAGCATTTCTTAAGGCTGATATACCAAGTACCGCCATAGCTAGGAAGTTAAAGCTTCTTCCCCTCATACTAATGTCAGTTTTACCTTCTAAGTGCTTAATAATATGGGGAGACATTGAATAGGACAATTCGCCGAATGGCGGGGATAATAATTGCTTAATGTCTTCTTGCTTAGCGCCATCACCACGATAAGCGTGACTAACCAAGAGAGGCTTTAAATCTGATTCTCCGTTCAAAATATCAATTGCACCAACTGCGCTATCAAGACCACCAGAAAAAAGGCAAACAGAGTTGAGTCCAATTAATGATTTTGCTTTTGCTTTCGCTTGCTCACTTGTTTTAGGAGTCGGCATCGGCATAGTTGTTTTTTCAAAAGTAAACAGCCATTGATCGCCTGTAAGAAAGTTGAGCAAAGAACTCAGTTCAGGTTCTACAAAATTCCACATATCCTCATCAGTTACAGGAACATGCAAATGCATTTTTCTAGCCCATGCATTTTCTGCATTATCCCTTAATTCAAATGTATCAGCAGCGGTAACGGCGGTAGCAATTGTTATCAGATCTATTGAATCAGCATCTACATTCAATCCTAAATCACGAACTGTTTGTAGTAGTTGTTTTGACACCAAGCTGTGCTTAGTGATGTCATTTTGATGCGTATGAAACATTTGGACAGGATGACAATCATCAGAAAAGTCAGGCAAGTTAGCAGGGTCATGGTTAAAGTAAAAATTAGTCATTAAAGCTCTCCCATTCATCAACCGTCATAGCAATAGCATCGGCTTGAATTTTAGTAATATTTTCTTTGCTAATAGTACTGGGGTTGCCATTAGTTACTTTGTCTAACTGCTCTTGTGTAATCACTTTTATTAGTTCCCTTAATTCAACTTCCATTTGATGATGCTTGCTTGCTGGCTCAACATGAAACCAAGCTCTGCCCATGCCTTCAACCACATCCTGAAAAATAAGGTCTGTTAAATAACAGCCTATGGCTTCTTGGATAACTTCGTCAGTAAAACTGTTTGGGTCAAATTCTTCTGTATCGGGGAGTGCTTCTTCTAGTGCGTAATCCAACGCAACTCTTACAGCATCCGAATCGGCATTATCAGGCGCTAAATGGCTAGCAATTTTGTCGATTGCTTGATCAGTCGATAGCCCAGTTAGATCACCTAATGATAAGCTTTGATTATTAACCGTTACGGTGTCGCCACGCATGACACCAAGCAATCCAGAACCAGCAGTTATGCCGCTTGATAGTCTCCTGCTTGTGCTTTTACCTCCGCCAGAGCCTTTTCTAGAGTAACTTTTTAATGAACGCCTTAGATCTGAGGTTGAGCCACCTGTTTGCGCATATTTACCAAATGCTCTTCTGGCACTGGCAAACCTATTTGGAGGCGGTGTTGCTGTAGGTGAACCACCGATTTCTTGTTGAACCTTGTCATTGTCAATATCATTGCTATTGTCATTCTGATCATCAGCTTGATTATTATCAGAGCCAGCTTGCTCATCCCCATCAGTACCTGATGCAGGTTCTATTGTGACAGGATCTCCTTGCTCTGCCCAAGATGGAATAAGTGGACTCTTATTATTTGGTCCTGTTGACGATGCGGACGTACCCATATTACTTAGTTCCCTCTAGTTCTTTTAAAATTGGATTAAGCCATCTTTGGCGGGGCAAGCTTTTTAAAAATGTAAGAAGACTTAAGCTACATTTATCATCCTGCTTGGCAAGTAACACAGCCCCATAAATGCCTGTTGGTCTTTCGGTCCAATCACCAATCAACTTAAAGTTTTCAATCAAACCATCCATGACTGACATGTATTCTTCCTTCGGAGTTGTGGTAATCGCAGTAGAGTTAACGCCACTGACCCTTACCTTTTGCTTCATTAATTCTTCTACGAGTTTTTGAGCGGCTCCAGACATTACCGAATTAACAGCCCCCATTGGAATGCTTTCTCTGCTCAGATATGCCGCTGGTGTCAAATCCATTTCAGTGAACATGGGAGGTAATTTCGACCATTTATCAATAAAAGCTAGGTCGAGTTTCCACTCTTCAGGTAAATTAATTTCGTCAAATTCGACTTCTGAATTTTCAAGATCCGCTAATACTTTTGGATATCCGTTTTCCTTATCAATTAATTCATAAAGCTTGTTGGTAGCCTGAGTGCCTAAGCACCTCTCAAAAATTACCAGCTTAGTGATAGTTTTTTCATCAAGCTGCATTCCTCTGCGATGAGCGGTTTTCTTTCTCATCTTAACCTGATTGAGTAATCGCTTAACTATGCGAGGGTTGCCGTTAATGTTTGTGGATTCAGCTAATAGTGGAGCTAACTGTTCAGCAACCACAAATTTACTTCTGAGTTCGGAATGCTTTTCAATCTCGTGATCTTGAAGTAGCTCGTCAACGGTAATTTGTGGTTGTTTCCACGACAGCCTTAATGACTCTTCAAGGGCACATCTTATCGTTTCTAATTGCGCATCGGTAACGCCGTGATCTTGAGCAGTAAGCATCATTAAATATGCCCTTATCTCCAGAACGCCGGGTCTTGGTACATGCACAGGAATTTGAATAAGCTTGTCTAAATAATCAGTTTGATGTCGTTGAGATGCACCTTTGTGATACTCAGGCACTGCCAAGCGGATCATGTCCTCATCGGCGGCAATAACAAATGCAGTATTGGGTAAAAATAGAAATAACCTGATCGCCTCAAGGGTCGAAATAGCATTAAATGGAGAGCAGCGATCTAAATTATCGACATAGACAATAAGTGGCTTATCAAACTCCTTTAACAGATCAGAATATGCTTTTCGGAATTCTTTAATTTCTTTAGGAGGTGAAAATGATTTATTATCTTTGATCAAACCTTTGTTTTTCTTCGCGACATCCTTAGCGCCATCGACAGCACCTTTTACATCATCAACATCCAGTTCACCATCGTCACCACCACTGAATAGTCCCATGATCTTCTGTATACCACCCATAGTTGGTATACCAGCTAATGCTGCACCACCATCCATTAGCAATCCCATCAGTCTGATCTTATCTATTCGTCCAGCAAACTCTTTTGCTTTTGCACTGAGATTTTTATCGTCTGCTGCTTTTTTAACTAAAGTAGATGCAATTGTTTCTAGTAACGCCGCTTTAGCGTCATCATACCCTTGGAAAGTCCATGCATCGAAATGTACTTGGATATATTCTTGTTCATCACTTTCCAGAGAAGCCTTAGTAAGTTCAAGAATCGTCGATTTTCCAGCGCCCCAATCACCAAAAACGCCTATACTAATAGGCATTAACTCCTTTTCTGTTATAAGATCTTTTATTGACTCAGCCGTTTCATTAAAATTTAAGAAATCAATTTTTGATTCTTTATCAGACCACATGTAGTGGTACAGTGATTTTGGCCACCCATTAAGAAAGAAATGTTATGCTAATAAGCATACAAATTTGGGTGAAAAAATGACGAAATTAAAACGCGCAACGTATTCTGCGGCAATCAAATTAGAAACAGCTCAGCTTGTAGTTGACCAAAGTTATACTCAAGAAGAAGCAGCCAAAGCGATGGGGGTGGGTAAATCAACCGTCAGTAAGTGGGTTACTCAATTAAAGCAAGAGCGGAGTGGCCAGACACCATCTGCTTCACCAATGACGCCCGAACAAATTGAAATCCGCGAACTTAAAAAGCAAATCCAACGCATTAAATTAGAAAAGGATATATTAAAAAAGGCTACCGCTCTCTTGATGTCCGACTCCCTGAACAATTCTCGTTAATTGAGAAACTAAATCAACGAGAGCGTTACCCAATTAGCGTGCTGTGTAACGTATTCAATGTGCATCGTAGCAGCTATAAATATTGGGCTATACGGGATACAACGCCGACGCCAGAGCAAATAAGGCTAGAAGCTGAAGTTAAAGCCATACATGCAATGAGCGGCGGCTCAGCTGGGGCGCGGACAATCGCGGCAATAGCAACGAACAATGATTTTGAATTGAGTCGTTATCGTGCTGCTAAGCTAATGGTTAAATTAAAGCTTGAAAGCTGCCAAGTACCTCAACATTCATATAAACGCGGTGGTAATGAGCACCTTGAAATTCCAAATCTGCTTGATAGACAATTTGATGTTGTTGAGCCAGATACCGTGTGGTGCGGTGATGTGACGTATATTTGGACAGGCAATCGCTGGGCCTATTTAGCGGTCGTTGTTGATTTGTTTGCACGTAAAGTCGTTGGTTGGGCAATGTCGTTGTCGCCAGATACTAACTTAACGCTAAAAGCGCTTGAACTCGCGTATGAAAGCAGAGGTAAGCCAAGTGGACTGATGTTTCATTCAGACCAAGGTAGTCATTATACAAGTTTAAAATATCGTCAACGTTTATGGCGCTATAAAATTACACAAAGTATGAGCAGGCGCGGAAATTGTTGGGATAATGCGCCAATGGAGCGATTTTTTAGAAGCTTTAAAACGGAGTGGATGCCAAAGGTTGGATACGAAAACTTTAAAGATGCTAAATATAGTGTGAGTGATTATATCAACGGGTATTACAACAACGTTAGGCCACATCATTATAATGCCGGTTTAGCGCCAAATGAATCTGAGGTTAGATACCAAGATTCTAAAGCTGTGGCCAAATTTTATTGACCACTACA
>NZ_AUTH01000004.1:0-25837 GCF_000497975.1 Pseudoalteromonas sp. TB41
TGCATATTCCGGAGCATCGTGAACAGTGATTCCGGCCCATCGTGAACACCCGTTCTGGTTTTAGCGTGAACGCTCATTCCGGTTTTATCGTGAACACTTTTGACTGATTTTCCGGAATCGGTGTTCACACCAAACCAGTACAATTTCAACGCATTGATTATTAATTACTTTGTTAAGCTATTTCCTTTTTGTATTACTGAGGAAGGGATATGGCGACTAAGAGGATCACAATGCGTAAAATTCGAGAAGTGTTGAGGCTACATTTTGCTGCCCAACTCAGTGTCAGAAAAATAAGTGCCAGCACTAAGATCAGTGTCGGTGGTATTCAAAAACTACTCACTAAAGCCAGAGCTTTATCGTTAAGTTGGCCACTGCCCGACGAGCTTGATGATTCTGTGCTTGCTAGTCAGTTCTATCCTCGCGCCGACACTCGGCCATCCCAGCGATTTGAAGTGCCAGATTGGCCAGCCATTCGAAAAGAATTAACGGGCAAAGGCGTCACCAAGAACTTACTCTGGGAAGAATATACTCAGCAATATCCGAATCGTTGTTACAGCTATTCTCAGTTCTGCGATCGCTATATGACCTGGCTTAAAAAGCAAAAACGTTCGATGCGACAAGTGCATAAAGCAGGAGAAAAACTCTTTGTCGATTATGCGGGTCAAACGATGCCCATTGTTTGTAATGCGACGGGTGAAGTGAAGTTCGCCCAGATATTCGTGGCGGTGATGGGCGCATCAAATTATACATTTTGTGAAGCAACCTGGAGCCAAAGTCTACCCGACTGGATCGGCAGTCACGTGCGAGCATTTGAATTTATCGGCGGTATACCTGACATGGTTATCCCCGATAATTTACGCAGTGGTGTCAGTAAAGCGTGTCGCTACGACCCTGATGTTAACCCGAGTTATCAGCAATTGGCCGCGCATTATGGCACCGTGATTGTGCCTGCTCGTCCCAGAAAACCACAAGATAAAGCCAAGGCCGAAGTGGGCGTGCAAATCATTGAACGCTGGATACTCGCCAAGTTACGACACCAAACCTTTTTCTCATTAGCTGAGCTAAACCATTGCATCAAAGCCTTACTGCTTGAGGTCAATAATAAGCCCTTTAAGCAACTGAGTGGGACACGACAATCATGGTTCGAGTCAATCGACAAACCCGCCCTCGCGCCCATGCCCAAACTAGCTTATCAATTCACGGATATTAAACACGTCAAAGTGAATATTGATTATCACGTTCAGTATGATAACCATCTTTACTCGGTACCCCATCACTTGGTGGGTGAAAAGCTTGAACTTCATGCCAAAGACAACTTGATTGAGGCTTATTTCAAGCATAAACGCATCACCAGTCACCCGAGAAAATATCATCCGGGCATGACCACCACATCCGAGCACATGCCTGTAAAGCATGAGAAGCATCATAAATGGTCACCAGGGCGTTTAATGAATTGGGCGAAAGATATTGGAGATGACGTTTTGCTCTGGGTGAAAGCACAATTGGCACAGAAACAACATGAAGAACAAGCGTATCGTGTGTGCTTAGGCTTACTCAACCTATCAAGAAGCTATCCCGCCGATCGGCTCAATAACGCCTGTGCGATAGCCAATCAATACAGTTTATATCGGTTAAAACATATCAAAGACATACTCAGTAGCAACCAAGATAAATTGCCGCGAACGCAAGAAGAGCCGTCGACGTTATTGCCACAATCCCATGAAAATATCCGTGGTCCTAAAAGCTTCCATTAAGGTAAGGAAATTCTATGTTAGAACAAACGATAACTCAGCTTCGTCAACTCAAACTCAGTGGTATGGCCAACGCCTTAGTGAGCCAAATGGAACAACCAAGTACTTATGAAGGGTTGTCCTTCGATGAGCGACTACAACTGCTAGCAGACAGTGAAGCCCAAGACCGAGAGAGCCGAAAACAACAACGCTTACTTAAAGCGGCAAAACTTAAATTAGCCGCTAACGCCAGAGACATAGATTATCATCACCCGCGAGGTCTCAATCAATCGATGATGGCATCGCTACTGCAATGTGATTGGCTGAATAAATCACAAAACTTACTGATCACAGGCCCTTGCGGTAGCGGTAAAACCTATATCACTTGTGCGCTTGCGCATACAGGATGCATGAAAGGCTACAGCGTTAAATATTACCGACTCTCAAGGTTGATGCTTGCGCTGACACAAGCCAAAGCAGATGGCACTTACAGTCGAATGTTACAGTCACTCGCTAAGATCGACTTACTCGTTTTAGATGATTGGGGGCTTGAGCCACTTAAAGCGGCACAACGAAATGACTTAATGGAGATCATGGATGATAGGCACGGCAGTTCATCAACCGCCATCATCAGTCAATTACCCACCGAAGAATGGCATCAATCCATCGGCGATAATACCTTAGCCGATGCCATTTTAGATCGACTAATGCACAATGCTCATCGGATAAAATTAAAGGGGGAGTCTATGAGAAAAATTCAATCTAAAATTGACCATCGTGAACACTTAGGTTAAAAATGTCATGAACCCAATGCGTGGAATTTAAGTGTTCACGATAAAACCGGAATCGGTGTTCACCATCACCGGAATACGCAATACCTTCATTTTCAAAGCACTCTTTAAGCTTTTCACCTAATAGCGGATCTTCTGAATACAATAATGTATGTCGTGCTAATACAGTTACACAGGTCCCTAAACGAGCATAGGCTTGAGCTATTTCTAGCGCAACAACTGAAGAACCGATGACTATTAAGCTTTCGGGTAACTCTTGTTCAAATAGTGCTTCTGTTGATGTCCAGTAAGGGGTATCTTCTAATCCCTTAATTGGCGGAATTGACGGAGTTGAGCCAGTGGCTATCAATATCCGATCTGCGAGTAGCTCTTCATTAGTGCCATCTGATTTTTGGATAATCAATGTACTTTCGTTTTTAAAACGCGCATAACCTTTAATCAAAGATAATGCAGGGTTTTTCTTTAGAATACTTTCATATTTAGCTTCGCGTAGCTCTTCAACACGAGACTTTTGTTGATGGGCTAGCAGAGCACGGCTTATTTGAGGATTATTATTCTCAAGCCCATCAAAAGGGTTTCTTCGTTGTTGGTGCGCTAATTGTGCTGCACGAATTAAAATTTTTGATGGAACGCATCCTACGTTGACACAACAGCCGCCAATAACATCTGATCCTTCAATAATTGTGACTCTAGCACCATTTTCTGCTGCTTTGATTGCACAAGCAAAGGCACCAGAGCCACTACCAATAATTGCAACATGTAGCTGGTCGCTTTCACTCAGAGAGCAACAGCTTGTTGAACATTGATCCGAAGTCATAATAATTCCTTAAAATTTTGCTGCTATTAATGTTTGGTGCATTTGTTATGGCTAAACTAATCAACAAGCAGTCTTATGCTAAATCTTACTTGGTAGTTTTTACTTTTGCTGGGTAGCCAATATTTGTAGACGCTAATGCAATCGCTTCAATGCTGGTCTTGTTCGGATCAAATAAAACTGTTGCTGTTTTTGCATCATAATCAACTGTAGCTTTTACAACGCCATCTACTTTCTCCATCGCCTTACGCACAGTTATATGACACATCTTGCAGGTCATTTTCTCAATCGAGAAAACTTTAGTAGTTACCTCTTGAGTAGCAACATTACTGGTTACTTCAGAATGTTGCATGGCTAGCGTGTTGCCAAACATAAGCATTGAGCTTAATAGTATTGAAACGGTAATTAATTTTTTCATTGTTTTGCCTTTTTTTAATATCTGTTCTAAGTTAACTGGATTTGTTAAATCGTATTTTCATCAGTCAGTTTTTGTTAATCAATTGCTATTAAGTAATAATGTAATCTGCGTAATAGGGAAAGCTCATCATCACTATAAGAATTATGCTTACAAGCCAAAATATAATGCGCTGATTTCTTAATACTTTAGGGTTTTCGCAAACTGAACCCTCCTCACACTTTTGAGGAGCGATATATAATTTATAAAAAACTACGCCTAAAAAAATGAGGGTAATTGCGGTAAAATACCCGCTATAAGGTTCCATTGCAGTGAGGTTACCTACCCATGCACCGCCTATGCCAAGTGACAGCAATAGCAGTGGTCCAATACAACATGCTGACGCGCCTAAACCAGCGACAATTGCTAATAGTAAAGAACGATTTTGAGTAGGAGAATTCGACATAATTCAATCTCATATAAGGCTAATATAAGATAGTTTACACTCTGGGGTGTAGCACAGAGTCAAGAGGTTAATAAATCATTTTTTGAGAGAGGTAGAAGTGTTATTTTTCTAAAAAGCCTTTTTGAGATAATCCATCGATGAAGCCACAGTGAGTAGTATCATCAGTATGACAAGTTGATATTAAATCGTCTAATGCTATTTGAATAGTCAGTAATCCAGCGATTTGTTGTTGGATTTTATCTCGCTTTTCTTGCGCTAAAGTTTGAACATCACCACAATGTTGATCGCCTAAGGTTAGCAATTGCTTTATTTCCTCTAACGAAAAACCAAGTTGCTGAGCACGCTTTACAAATCGAATTCGATCTACACTTGTATCTGGGTAATGACGAAAACCGCCTAACGGCTTTTCAGGCTCCACTATTAAACCTTTGCGTTGATAATGTCTTATTGTCTCAATATTGACTTCAGCGGCTTTTGCGAGTCGGCCAATGGTTAATGGCGGATTGTTTTTAGTCATTTATACTGCCTTTAAATTAGTTTGTATTTATAGTGCAGAATTGAAAAGGTATTAGGTAGTAAACGTACTATAAACTGCTTTTCATATTATCAAAAGTGAAATTTATTGTAATAATAGGCAAGGCTTTGTGTGCTAGAGCATGTGATGTTAGGCCGCATCAAAGAGTCCAGCTCACACTAATATGAAGAAACGGATATACTTTGAATAGATAGTAAATTCGCGTAGCGAATGTGTACCAATAAAATTTACTCGACAAAAAGAGCGTGGGCTTTTTGTTGCGTATTTTTGTATTGGTGAATACATGTCGCTTAAAAATGAAGACTTGCTTAACAATGTTAAAAGGCAAGCAAAAAGGCTTTCGAAAATTTATCTATTCCGCTTGGGCAAGCCCAATAAATGTAGTTCTATACTTTTGTGGCTGTGAGAACTATAGACAGTTAATTTCTCTATTGAAGTCTGACCTCCTTGAAAATCTAAACCTGATATTAGCAGTTTTACTCTCAAAAGCAGAAGACTGCCTTCTAAAATTTCTCAACACTGATATGAATAATACTTTGTCTCGCTTTTAATAAGGGTTGAAAATATAAAAATAAATGAAAATACTGTTGTTGAAATTTTCGGTATTGAACTAACTGATTTTAAAAGAAAAGTAGAATAAAATCCTTTTAAATTATACAGATATGTATAATTGCGCCCTGTTTACAACAACATTTTACTCATTTATATTAGCAAAAAAGGCTGAACGGACAGCCTATGCCTACACATATTTAATTTATATTTAAGTATGAACGATGAAGCGGAGCATCCGTAAAAATTTGGTTTTCATAATTAACAAACTGGCGTTAGTAGGCTGTTGTTTGTTTTAATTTATGGATAACTAGATGATTTCAGCTCTTACCTTAAGTCACAAATTGAGACTTCAATCGAAATTTCTCGCTAACTCACTCAATCTACCTCAAGATCATGGAAAGGATTTATTAGCCAGGGCAATATATTGTACTCCTAATTATGATTCTTTAACTGAACTACTCTTTAAAGAGATGTGTGGTGCGAAAATTTTTGGGACAATTCAACATCACTGGTTAAAGTACCTTCTGATCTGTGAATGTGAGGATCAATTGCTTATTGATGATCTACATAAAAGCATTGAGTTTATGGCAAAACGCCTTGAAGGAATGGTAGTCATTAATGTAAGCAAGGTTCGATTAATTTCTATTCTTTATGAGCTATTCGGTTTAGGAAATGAATCGAAATACATTATTGAAGCGCCAAGTGAGTTTAGTCTTGACTGGAAACCTTATTTTAAAACGTTGAACAATAACGAAGCAATTCTTTATTGTGATTTCAAAATTAATCAAATTGCATATCGACTAATTGCGACTACTTTTTATCCGAAAAATTTTAGAGAAAATAATTTTGATGAATCATTAGTCAAAAATCTTGAACAGGATAATGAAGATTCGGAAATTGCCATAGCTGAAAGTCCATTTATAGACGAGCATAAAAGCTGGTTTTTAAATACAGTTAACTTTTTTACCAATTTTGATTCATTTTGTGATGATGAAGTTCCTTATGTATTTCACATTGAAGGAAAAAGGTACGCGGTATATGGTTTTCCTTTATCCCCAAGTTTAACAGAAGAAATCAACAGTAATTTACCAACACTTAAAATATCAATTAGAGATATTCCAGAGAAGCAGGTTTTTATATTTTATTTTGAGCAGCAAAGGCTGATATTCGAATGTATTCATGTTGAATCACCCGCTATGTCTATGATCAATTATTGTGAATTTAGTAATGGCATTAAAGAAACACTGCTAAACCATAAAGACGCACGAAAACTCCCAATCATTCTTCATCAATCATATTTCTCCGCAAGTATTCGACCATTTTGTGATATGGATTACTTGGAGAATTCTATATGAATGAGATGCTTCTAAAGAACGTTTTAATATTACGATTACCTAAGTAATCGTAATATTAAAACGAGAATTATTTAAAATATTCTCGAAAATGAAATCAATTTACCTATTATGTATTTCAATAGACCCATGAGAAAGTTGATCTGCTTTAATCAAACAGGACACTTTAATAATGGAATATAATCCAATTATTGAGGTGTTAAATGACAAAACGAACAAACAGAAGTTACACAGCAGAATTTAAACAAGAAGCTGTGGCATTGGTAACCGAGCAAGGTTACAGCGTACCTAAGGCAGCAGCGTCTTTAGGTATCACAGATAAATTACTTTATAACTGGAAAGCTAAAGTTGAAGCAGAACAATCTGGTGCCAGTTTGAATGCTGATGAGCGGGCTGAGCTGTTAAGGCTTCGCAAGGAAAATAAAGAGCTAAGGATGGAAAAAGAAATTTTAAAAAAGGCCAGCGCCCTCCTGCTAAAAGAAACCAAGTAACGTTTAAAACGATTAAGCAGTTATCCTCGGTGTTTCCCGTGGTTAAGCTCTGCAAAGTGATGAAAGTAAGCCGCAGTGCTTATTATGCTTGGCTTAAGCGGCCAGCAAAAGTAATTACTGTAGAGCAGCTTAATTTATATCGAAAGGCCAAGTATTTCTTCAAGAAAAGCAGAAATAGCTTAGGCTACCGAGAGCTTAGAAAGAAGTTACGCAGTGAGGGCTTTAGCGTCAGTGATTATGGCGTTCAGAAATTAATGGCAACACTTGGTTTAGTCGTTACTCAACGAGTGGCATACAAGGTAACAACCAAGCGTAAACACAGTGATGCCGTTGCTGATAATCTTTTGAATCAGAACTTTAATCCTGTTGCGCCGAATCAGGTGTGGGCTGGTGATGTGACTTATCTAAGAACTGGCGAAGGTTGGATGTATCTGGCTATCGTCATGGACTTATATTCACGTCGTATTGTTGGTTGGCATATTGATAAACGCATGACGACTGACTTAGTTAGCAAGGCGATGATGAAAGCTTATAACTTACGGCAGCCACCAAAAGGCTTGGTGTTTCACAGTGATAGAGGTTCACAGTACACCAGTAAACAATATCGACAATTACTATGGAGTTATGGCGTCAGAGCCAGTATGGGCGATGTCGGTGCGTGTTGGGATAATGCGGTTGTTGAACGATTCTTCGGCAGCTTAAAACATGATTGGCTGTTGAAAGTTCCGCAACCAACTCGTGAGCAAATGAGAAATGATGTGGCAGCGTATATGCGTTATTACAACTTAGAGCGACTTCATACTGCTAATGGTGATCTATCGCCAGTAGAGTATGAGCAAAGTTCCTTAAGAAAAGTGTCCTGATTTAGTTGTGCAGAACAAATCCTGAATAATGGTAATGGTGAACAATCATTAAATGAATTGTTATCAACATTAAAGCCTTGGTCGGTTATCGGCCTGTTAGCAACAGTGGTGTTATTATTTGGATTTCAAGCAAATACCATCATTTCTGAACCTGAAACCATTGGCTTAATTGCCATTCCTCTAATGATCCAAACATACGGTATTTTCATTATCGCGTACTTAGCAGCAAAATGGATGAGACTACCACATAACATAGCGGCTCCAGCATGTTTGATAGGTACATCTAACTTCTTTGAATTAGCGGTTGCGGTGGCTATATCCCTTTTTGGTTTACATTCTGGAGCAGCTTTGGCGACCGTTGTTGGGGTATTGGTTGAAGTGCCTGTTATGTTGTCATTAGTTTATATTATTAACCGTACACAAGGCTGGTTTGGGGAAAGCCATGTTTGAGGTATTTACTGACTTAGCCACATGGTTAGTCGTTGATGTTTTTGGATTGTCGAAAGCAACAAAATTAGGCGATGCACTTCATTTTTTTATTGAAGACACCACCAAAATTTTCTTTTTATTACTAGTGATGATTTACGTCATTGCATTGATAAGAGCATCAATAAATGTAGAGCGTGTTCGTGATTATTTAGCCGATAAACATAAAGGTGTCGGTTACATATTAGGCTCTAGTTTTGGCGCAATAACCCCTTTTTGTTCCTGTTCAAGTATTCCTGTATTTTTAGGTTTTACGTCAGCAGGTATTCCTGTTGGCATCACTATGTCATTTCTCATTACCTCTCCGCTAATCAATGAAGTTGCGGTCTTGCTGTTACTAAGCTTATTAGGATGGAAATTCACGTTACTGTATGTGGTTGTTGGTATGTCTGTTGGGATTTTAGGCGGTATTTTCCTTGATGCTATTAGGGCTGAGCGCTGGTTGCAATCCTTTGCTGCGAAAGCTTTAGAGCGTGGTCAAAAGGCTTCCTCTACAGTTCAATCCAAACAGGTTGAAAGCTTGTCTTTAAAAGAGCGACATACCTTTGCCAAAGAGGAAATGTTAGAGATTTTTGGCCGAGTATGGAAATGGGTGATCATTGGTGTTGGGCTAGGCTCTGCGTTACATGGTTTTGTTCCTGATGGCTGGATTGAAGAGCATTTAGGTAATGGTCAATGGTGGTCAGTTCCATCTGCCGTATTATTAGGTATACCTTTATATTCCAATGCCACAGGTGTAATTCCTGTGATGGAAAGTTTAATTAAACAAGGACTTCCTATTGGAACAACACTCGCCTTTTGTATGAGTACTGTGGCAGCAAGTTTTCCTGAATTTATTTTATTAAAACAAGTAATGCAGTGGCGATTACTAGTAGTACTTTTTGCACTTCTACTCGTTGCATTTACGTTAATTGGTTGGATTTTTAATTATCTGACCCCCTTTATTTAAGGAAAAATCATGAAAGAAATAAAAGTATTAGGTACTGGTTGTGCAAAATGTACAAAAACCATTGAAGTTATTGCAAAAATAGCTACTGAATTAAATGTAGATGTACACGTAATCAAAGAAACTGATCCTGAAGTAATTATGGGGTATGGCGTAATGAGTACTCCTGCTGTAATTATTGATGAAGTTAATGTGCATAGTGGCTCTATTCCCCACCGTCAAGAGATTGAATTATGGTTACAGCAATAGCAAAAGTTAACTGTTTAAATGATGGAAATTTACTCGAAGAGATAACATCTACTATCCAACATGAATTTAATGTTTCTCACGTCACCATTCAAATAGAAAGTAAACCTTATGCAAATAACTGTAAATCAATACATTGCACAGATAATTAACGATAGGAAAAATAATGTCACATCCTTTTGATATTTTGGCACTTGAAAACGGTAGCCAACTTATATTTACCCCGTGCCCAGGCACGAAAGATTCTATTTTAGTTGAGTCTATATCAACACTTAAACAAGCAGGTACTAACATGCTTATTACGTTGATGTTTGACGAAGAAATGGAAAAAAACAATGCACTCTCTTTACCAACTGAATGTGAAAAGCAAGGAATTGAGTGGGTTCAATTACCCATTTTAGATGATGCTGCCCCAAGCCAAGCCTTTGAATCTCAGTGGGATGCTCAAAAGGCTAACATTTTAGAGGTGATAAATAACAAGGGCACCATTGCTGTTCACTGCAAAGGTGGCTCTGGCAGAACAGGATTAGTGATTGGACTTATACTTTTAGCTTTTGGGTGGTCAGGTGAAAAGGTAATTGAAGCAGTACAGGAAATACGGCCTAAAGCGCTAAAACACCCAGTACAGCTTGATTATTTCAATACTTATTTATAATTTTTAACAACATTCAGGACAGATTTATGACAATTAAAATCGGTATTAACGGTTTTGGCCGTATGGGACGTTTATCAATGCGTGCAGCATTTGATTGGGATGATATAGAGATTATTCAAATCAATGATCCTGCGGGAAATGCTGAAACACTTGGACATTTAATGACGTTTGATTCAGTACATGGTCGTTGGCATCATGAGGCGAATCATGAAGGCGATTCAATAATTATCAATAACAAGGCTATTCCTTGCACGCAAAACAAAGCGACTCAAGACACTGACTGGTCTAAGTGTGATGTAGTAATTGAGGCATCAGGAAAAATAAAAACGAAAGCGCTGTTACAAGCCTATTTAGATCAAGGTGTAAAGCGTGTTGTGGTTACAGCTCCTGTAAAAGAAGATGGTGTATTGAATATCGTTATGGGAGTAAATGAAAATTTATACGACAAAGCTATTCATCCTATCGTAACAGCAGCTTCATGTACCACTAATTGCCTAGCGCCAGTGGTCAAAGTTATTCATGAAAAAATAGGTATTAAGCATGGTTCAATGACCACTATCCATGACATTACTAATACGCAAACCATATTAGATGCCCCCCATAAGGATTTACGTAGAGCACGAGCATGTGGCATGAGCTTAATTCCGACAACAACTGGCTCGGCTACGGCAATTACGCATATTTTTCCTGAACTAAAAGGGAAGTTAAATGGTCATGCAATACGAGTTCCTTTAACTAATGCATCAATTACAGATTGTGTTTTTGAAGTTGAACGAGCTACAACTGTTGAAGAAGTAAATAAAGTACTTAAACAAGCAGCACAAGGTGAATTGAAAAACATCATGGGATATGAAGAACGACCACTAGTGTCTATTGATTATAAAACTGATCCACGTTCTAGCATCATTGATGCATTATCAACGATGGTAGTAAATGGTACACAAGTAAAACTTTATGTTTGGTATGACAATGAATGGGGCTATGCCAATAGAACGGCTGAGCTAGCACGTATGGTTGGTTTGGCGGACAAAGGTTAATCATGGGGCTTTTATCACTCAAAGCGTTATCACCGCAAATTAAACAATATTTGGTGATAACAGGTAATTACTGGGCGTTTACTTTAACCGATGGTGCACTACGCATGCTCGTAGTGCTATATTTTCATCAGTTAGGATATAGCCCTTTAAATATTGCCATGCTGTTTTTATTTTATGAAATATTTGGTGTTATTACGAATCTTGTTGGTGGTTGGCTAGGTGCACGACTTGGTTTGAACAAAACCATGAACATTGGCTTAGCCATACAAATAATTGCGCTTGGTATGCTTGTTGTTCCTGCTGAAATGCTAACAGTTATCTATGTAATGGCGGCACAAGCTTTATCAGGTATCGCTAAAGATTTAAATAAAATGAGTGCGAAAAGCTCGATAAAGTTACTTGTTCCAGTAGGCGCTGAAGGTAAGCTTTATCAGTGGGTTGCTATACTTACAGGGTCTAAAAATGCGCTAAAAGGTGTAGGGTTCTTTCTTGGAGGTTTGTTACTAACCTTGCTTGAATTTAAAGGTGCAATCATCTTAATGGCTTCACTATTAGCCATAGTGTGGGTATTTAGTTTAATCGCCTTAAAAGATGATTTGGGCAAGGCGACAAATAAACCTAAATTTAATGATATTTTCTCTAAGAGTTCGTCAATAAACATTCTTTCTGCTGCTCGAATGTTTTTATTTGGTGCAAGAGATGTTTGGTTTGTCGTAGCGTTACCCGTTTTTTTAGCTGTGACCTTTAATTGGGATCATTGGTGGGTTGGAGGTTTTATGGCAAGTTGGGTCATTGGCTATGGCATAGTTCAGTCTGTTGCGCCTATTATTACCGGAAAAGGCACGAGGGAAAAGCAAGGTAATGTGCCAACGGGTAGGTCAGCATTTTTATGGGCAAGCTACTTAACATTAATACCTGCTGTGATTGCTTTGGCCTTGCATTTTAATTTTCATATTCAAGCTTCAATCATTATAGGACTACTGATTTTTGGGGCTGTTTTCGCTATTAACTCTTCTTTACATAGCTATCTCATCGTCAGTTATGCAGGTAGTGACGGTGTATCGCTTGATGTTGGTTTTTACTATATGGCTAATGCTATGGGGAGATTAATTGGTACAGTGCTTTCAGGTTGGGTATATCAAAATTATGGCCTAGAAGCCTGTTTATGGATATCAAGTATATTTGTGGCTATGGCAACTTTATTATCATTGAAGCTGCCAAAAAACCAAAGTAAAGAGAAAGCTAATTAATCAAAGTCACATTTGAAAAAACGTTAACTACGTATTTCAATAGAGATATGTGAGAGCTGAGGTAAGAAACTTTTTAAAATAATTTCATATTCTTCTGACTTTAGAGGTTCACCTGATGTCACTTTAAGAATTGCAGCCTGGTGACCTGTCGCTATTTTCCATACATGAATATCGTTGATCACAGTGTTCTTTTTGCTTAATGCATCTGAAATCTTATCGAGAGTTGGCTTTTTCACAGACTTATCTAAAAGAACTTCACTGGATTCCTTAACTAAGCCATAAGACCAACGGAAAATGACTATTGCCCCAACAATCCCCATTAATGGGTCCATCCATAATAAGCCAATATATTTTCCTACTAATAAAGCAACAATGGCTAATAAAGAGGTTAGCGTGTCGGCCAGTACGTGAAAGTAGGCTGCTTTCATATTATGGTCGTGATCATGATGGTGGTGGGGTTCTCCATGGTGATGATGATCATCATGTAGGATAAAAACAGAGGCGACATTGACGACTAAACCTATAATCGCAACAACAATTGCTTCATTAAAATGAATTGATTGTGGTTCTATTAATCGTTGAACAGATTCTATTATCATCATCAATGCAACAATTGCTAAGGCAATAGCACTGGCAAAGCCACCTAAAGAGTTTACCTTGCCTGTTCCAAAGCTAAAGTCCTTATTGTTCGCATGCTTTTTAGCGTAAGAGTATGCAAAAATAGCAATGAGAAATGCCGCAGAGTGAGTTCCCATATGCCATCCATCAGCAAGCAGGGCCATAGAGCCTGACCAAGTTCCAGCGGTAATTTCAAGTACCATAATGACGGTTGTTAACCAAAAAACGAGCTTTACTTTGTTTTCATGGAGCTTACTGTCAATACCAAAATTATGAGAATGTTCCCACTGAATACGACTATCGTTTTTCATTAAATATCCTAAAATATTGCTTCATGCTGTTTATGAATAGCATCTATTTACACTTTGAAATATACTATACCCTAGTATACTACTTATCAAGTAAAGGAAATTTATGTCACATACAATCGCAGGGAAAAAAAAGCTCCTCAGTCGTGTTAGACGAATAAAAGGTCAATCACTCGCTTTAGAAACTGCTTTAGAAGGAGAGCCTAATTGTATGGCTGTTTTACAACAGGTAGCTGCGATTAAAGGTGCGGTTAATGGGCTGATGAAGGAAGTATTAGAAGGTCATTTGAGGGAACATTTAGGTGCAGAGGATATGACAAAAGAGGAACGATTAGAGGAGGTAGAAGATGTTATTTCCATTCTTAAAAGCTACTTAAAATAGAACTCTTAATGAAACAAATCGAAAAACCGATTGCCTCTCGGTTTTTTGTGTGGCACTATCCTATTACTTAAAAAATGGCGATTGAAATTTATGTTACTCGGTGAATTAGAAAAACAAGTTTTAGAATATCTATGGAAAAATCAACCTGCTGATGCCAAGCAGGTGCATAGCTATTTTGAAAAAGACCGAGGCGGATCTCTAAATACCATTCAAAGTACGCTAGAACGCTTGTTTAAAAAAGATTTGTTAAGTAGGGTAAAAAACGGCCACGCTTATCAATACTTTCCAAAAGTTGCAAGGCAAGAGCTGATAGGTCAGTTGATTAAAAGTATTACTCATGATTTTGTTACTGAAGATGAAAATAGTGTTGTTGCTGCTTTCTCTTCTATTTCATCAGATCTAGATGAAAAGCAGCTAGATAAATTGGAAGCAATGATTGAACAACAACGTCAAAAAATACAGAAGAATTCTGAAAAATGATTTATGGCCAATGGGCATTAGTATTTAATTTGCTCACGGTGGGGGTTTTAGCCTTTATCGTGGCTAACATATTTGTCTCAATTACTTTTTGGTTAGTCAAAAGTAAGTTGCAACACTATGCGGTATCAACTCGTAAATCATTATTATGGTTATTAGTGCTTGCTCCGTGGCTGATATCTTTATGTGCCACACTCTTTTTTAGTCCACTATTTCAAAACGGTTCAATATTTGTTTGGTTGACAGACCTTGCTCATTGGCACCATCCTGATATTTTCTATTTTATGAGCTGGCATAGTGCTAGTTTACTTATTTTTACCAGTTTTACTCTGTATATTTTTATACGAAAAATAACTCTTCTTTATCGTAATCATCATCAAATTAATTTGTTACGTGTATTAGGGATTGAAAATAGTAAGCAAGTCTATTTCATTGAATCATCTATACCTACAGCATTCACTGGTGGTGTGTTTAGGCCATCATGCTTTATATCTACGAGTCTTGTCGAGCAAACAACTGCTGATGACATAAAAATAATTATTCAGCATGAGTTAGCTCATGTTCATTATTTTGATCCATTAAAGAAATGGCTTTTCTCATTTTTCTCAGCTTATTTCGCTAATAATGTTAAACAGTTATTGATTTCCATGATGTCGCTATCTATGGAGCAAGCCGCTGATTCTTTTTATGCCGAAAATCAGCAACAATCACATAACGTTGCAAGTACCTTAGTAAAGTTTACTAAATTGGCTGCGAGCTACTCTATTCATCCACAATATAATAGTGAATTATTTGTTCATTTCTGTCGTCATTCTATTGAACAAAGAGTGCTTCATTTGCTTAGTGATAAACAGTTCAGACCATTTCCCACGGGAGGTGTTGTGATTGCAATACCCCTCTTAGTTCTAATTTCAACAACGTCTGTAGATAGCCTACATCACGTTATTGAAACGCTTTTTACTCATTAACCGCTAATTAAAATCTTACTCTAAGGTACTGATAATGAATCTTTATTTTAATATATGCTCTTACAAAAAACCGACTGACGGTCGGTTTTTTGTAAGGATTCGTCGGAATGTTTTATTGGTGCTGATGCCATTCATACCAACAATTGCATTTGCCCAAGAAGTTCCTTTGCAAACGGTTGATTTGCGTTCAGCTATTGCACAGACAATAGATATGCATCCTGAGCTAAAATCATTTGCCATTCAAGCCAAGATGTATTCTGGCTATGCTCAACAGGCAGGGGTTCAATCTAGACCACAAATTGGTTTTACCATTGAAGATGCTTTAGGTACAGGTGAGCACAGCGGCTTTAAGAGTGCACAATCAACACTTTCTATTTCTTGGTTATTAGATGGTGGATTGGTACAGAGTAAAATAAAAGCAGCTAAACAATATGGCTCTACAGTCGCTTTAGAGCGTGAAGTTAAAGCTTTGGATTTAGCTGCACAAACGGCACGTTACTTTATACAAGTTCTTGTCAATAATGAGCGATTGAAGTTAGCTCAATTTAGTCTTAAGCAAGCGAATAATTCATTTGAAGCAATAAGTAAACGCGTAAAAGCAGGGAAGTCCTCTTTAGTAGATAAATTAAAGTCTCAGGCTGAGGTAGCTAATCGTGAGTTGATAGTTGAGGATTTAACTCACGAAGTTGATGCAAGTAAGTACCAATTATTTGCACAATGGGGTGAGCAAATTAAAGGAGTAAATCAAAATAATAGGCATAAGAAAAGTATGATAGTGGGTTCATTATTATCTTTACCAAGTGTAACCAATTTTGATTCTTTATTTACGAAACTTAGACAAACACCTTCAGTGAATCTTTTTGCAACAAAACAACGAATTGCCCAGTCTGAGATAGAGCTTGCACGCATTGAAAGCAAACCATTATGGCAATTTTCAGCAGGCTTACGTCGATATGAAACAACTGATGACTTCGGCTTAGTTGCTGGAATTTCAATTCCTTTTGGTGATGGGAATCGAAATGAAGGAAAAATAAAAGCCTTGCGAGCCTCTCAAAGTCAACTAGAAACAGAGTCGTTAGCGTTAGTTCATAAACTCAATACTCAGTTATATGTTCTTATCGAACAATTGAAGCATAGCCAACATGTCATTCATGCGGTATCTGACAATATTATTCCTGTTTTGGAGCAAGCTTTTAAAGAGGCAGAAAAAGCATATAACGTTGGTAAGTATAGCTATACCGAATGGATGAACACCCAGAAAGCCCTACTCAATGCTCAATCTGATTTGATAGCTGCTTATCAAAATGCACATTTAAACAATATTGAAATTGAACGTTTAACCGGAACGTCCATTTTAACCATTAATAAAGACAAGAAAGAGAAATAATCATGAAACCAACATTTCAAATATTAGCCTTAATAAGCACCGTCTGGCTTGTTAGCATAAGTGCAAGCTTCCCAAGCTTTGCGGTTTCAGAGCCGAAGGTAGAAGAAGCCGAACCTGAAAAAGGTCCCAACCGTGGACGAATGTTGCGTGATGGTGATTTTGCCATTGAACTCTCAATCTTTGAAACAGGCGTCCCTCCTGAATTTCGTGTATGGGCATCAACAGACGGAAAAGCAATTGATCCGTCAGAGGTTGACCTTAATGTAAAGTTGACTAGATTGGGTGATGGCATAGACGATATAAATTTTTACCAAGAAGGCGAATATCTTCGAGGTGACATGGTTATCTATGAACCGCACTCATTTATGGTTTCACTCACTGCAAAATATCAGGGTAAAACCTTCAACTGGCAGTATGACAACTTTGAAGGTCGGACAAAAATTGCTGAAGATGTAGCAAAAGCAATGGAAATCTCGACTGAAATTGTTGGTCCATCAACATTTCATGAAACAGTTCAAGTCTATGGCAAGTTAGTTCTACCTGCTGATGCAACGAGTAATGTTTATGCTCGCTTTGACGGGTTAGTTAAAAAAGTTAATGTAAAGCTAGGAGAGTCAGTTAAGAAAGGTCAATTACTACTCACGGTTGAAAGTAATGAAAGTCTTCAGTCGTACAAAGTCTTTTCTGCTCAAAATGGAATTGTTAGTACCGTTAACGTTACCTCAGGCGAACAATCTAAAGGCCGCTCCCTGCTACAAATTACCAATGATGAAACATTAATTGCCCAGTTAGCTGTTTTTCCAAAAGACTTACCAACCGTGCGTCTTGGTGCAAAAACCACGATAACGATTAATGGTGTTGAAGAAAAGCAGGTGAGTACGGTTGAGAGCCGTATTCTAAAAGTCAGAGATGATCAGGCGAAGCTATTTCGTGTAGTCGTTAATAATGCTGATTCTGCGTTGTCAGAAGGAGCATTTGTTAGTGCCGCGATTGAAATTGGTTCATACGATGTACCTATGGCAGTAAAGCGCAGTGGATTACAAAGCTTCCGCGATTTTACTGTTGTATATGCCAAAGTCGGAGATGAATATGAGGTAAGAATGCTTGAGTTAGGTCGAGCTGTAGGTGAAGAAATTGAAGTGCTAAGTGGTATTTCCTTAGGCACTGAATACGTGACTGAAAATAGTTACATCCTCAAAGCTGATGTTGAAAAGTCTGGCGCTTCACACGACCATTAAGGATTGATTATGCTCGAATATTTACTTAGATTTTCTATCCGTAGAAACTCAATCATTATGCTAGCCGTGCTTGCGTTAGCAGGTTTGGGTATTTGGAATTTTACCAAGTTACCTATTGATGCTGTACCTGACATAACTAATGTGCAAGTCATGATCAATACGGAAGCTCCAGGCTATACGCCACTTGAAGTTGAGCAACGGGTTACTTATCCGTTGGAGACTGCGTTAGCTGGCATACCTAACTTAGTGAGTACAAGATCAGTCTCACGTTATGGGCTGTCACAAGTGACAGCAATCTTTAGCGATGACACGGATATTTATTTTGCAAGACAGCTTGTAAATGAACGATTAGTTTCAGCTAAATCTGATTTGCCGACTGGTTTAGAGCCTGAACTTGGCCCAATTGCAACCGGGTTAGGTGAGATATTCATGTTTACTGTTGATGCTGAGCCTGAGGCACTTAATGATAAAGGTGAACGAATCACGGCTACGGACCTAAGAACTGTACATGACTGGATTATTCGCCCTCAGTTAATGCAAGTGCAAGGCGTAGTTGAAGTTAACCCTATTGGTGGTTTTAAGCGTGAAATATTGATCGCTTTTGAGCCTAAAAAATTATTAGCTTTTGGTGTTACTCAACAAGATGTTATCCAAGCAATTGAAAATAATAATGATAATAAAGGTGCTGGTTTTATAGAAAAAAATGGTGCTCAGTGGCTGCTTCGTATTCCAGGGCAAGCAAAAACGATAAGTGATCTATCTACAATCCCTGTTAAAACGACTGACGGTAGCGTGATCCGTATATCTGACGTTGCCAATGTAAAAGAAGGGAAAGAGTTAAGAACAGGTGCAGCGACACAAAACGGTAGAGAAGTGGTGATGAGCACGGTCTTTATGCTCATCGGGGAAAATAGCCAAAAAGTCGCTAAAGCAGTTGGGTTAAGACTTGAAGAAATAAAACGAAGTTTACCGACAGGTATCACTGTTACTGCTGTTTATGATCGAACTAAGTTAGTTGAAAAAACCCTCGATACGGTAAAAACAAATCTGTTAGAAGGCGCATTGCTCGTTATTGTAGTGCTTTTCCTTCTACTCGGTAATATGCGAGCAGCATTACTTACGGCTGCTGTTATTCCTTTTGCCATGTTAATGACTATCACTGGCATGGTACAAACAAGAGTGAGTGCAAACCTAATGAGTTTAGGAGCACTTGATTTTGGCTTGCTCGTTGATGGTGCAATTATTATCGTTGAGAATTGCATGAGACGACTGAGTGCTGCCTCTTCAAATGGGCGTTCAATGGAGTTAAATGAACGTTTATCACTGGTATTTTATGCGACTAGGGAAGTTATTCGTCCAGCACTATTCGGTGTCTTCATAATTACAGCGGTGTATTTACCTATTTTTGCACTTACAGGTGTTGAAGGGAAAATGTTCCATCCTATGGCCATTACTGTCGTGATTGCTTTGTGTTGTGCAATGCTTCTATCTATCACTTTTGTACCTGCTGCAATCGCTATTTTATTTAAAGGCCCAGTGAAAGAAAAAGAAAATATTATCATGAAATCATCACTTGCGGTGTATCGTCCTACGTTAACTTTTGCGCTTAAAATTCGTTGGTTTGTCGTGATGTTAGCTGTTGCACTTGTTGGTTATGCAGGATTTTCCGTAAATAAATTAGGGAGTGAGTTTGTACCTAACTTAGATGAAGGTGATATTGCTATGCATGCCTTACGTATTCCAGGTACATCACTAACACAAGCCGTTGCACTTCAAAAAGTTTTAGAAGAAAAAATTACGCAGATGCCTGAAGTAGAACGTGTATTTGCAAAAATTGGTACAGCAGATGTTGCCACTGATGCTGTTCCTCCAAGTGTTGCTGATAATTTTATTATATTAAAACCACGTAGTGAATGGCCTGAACCTACAAAAGCTAAAGCCCAATTTGTAGAAGAGTTAGCAGCAGTAGTAGAACCCATTCCCGGTAACAGATATGAGTTCCTTCAACCAATACAAATGCGTTTTAATGAGCTACTTGCAGGTGTAAGAGCTGAACTTGCCATTAAAGTATTTGGTGATGACTTTGAAACACTAACGGCATTAGGTAAAAGCATTAACACGGCCATTGCTAACGTTGAAGGAATTGCTGATGTTCAAGTTGAACAAACAACAGGTTTGCCGATGCTTACGATCAATCCTAATCACGAGCAATTAGCAAAATATGGCGTTAGCATTAAAACCCTACAAGATCAGCTTGCTACGGCCTTAGGTGGAACAAGCGCTGGTAAATTTTATGAAGGTGATCGAAGAGCAGACATTGTTGTTCGTCTTCCTGAAAACCTTAGAAGTGATGTTGATTCGTTGGCTCACTTACCCATACAAATACAAGCTGACCAGTATGTACCTTTGCAAGAAGTTGCTGAACTTGAATTAGTAGAAGGGGCAAACCAGGTTAATAGGGAAAATGGTAAACGTAGAGTTGTTGTTACCGCCAATGTTAGGGGAAGAGATTTAGGTTCTTTCGTTAAAGATATTCAAGCTTCAATAGAGAGTTCAGTTGAAGTGCCTTCAGGGTACTGGATTGAATATGGTGGCACTTATCAGAAGCTTCAATCTGCTTCTAAAAGGCTATCAATTGTCGTGCCTATTACACTGATCATGATCATTGGCTTATTATTCTTAGCACTTGGCTCTTTCAAAGATTCAATGATCATCTTTACGGGGGTTCCTTTAGCGTTGACTGGCGGTATTTTCGCTTTATTAATACGGGATATTCCCTTTTCAATTTCGGCAGCCGTTGGCTTTATCGCATTGTCAGGCATAGCAATATTAAATGGTTTAGTTATGGTGTCCTTTATCAGAGAACTTCGACGAGAAGGTGTTGCATTAGATACCGCCATTATTGATGGTGCGCTGACTAGACTTCGACCCGTATTAACTACAGCGCTGGTTGCATCGCTAGGCTTTGTACCAATGGCGCTTAACACAGGAATTGGCTCAGAAGTGCAACGCCCACTTGCTACAGTGGTCATTGGTGGGATTATATCATCAACAATTTTAACGCTATTTGTGCTTCCTGCTTTATATCGTTTATTACATAGCCACAAAGAAATCTTTACTAAAACACCCCACACAAAGGAAACTGTTAATGTTTAATTATTCCCAGCGATACGGCTTAATCAGCCTTATCGCTCTAATTTCCATATTGTTGCCCGTGGGAGCATTTGCTCATGGCGTAGATGAAACAACGCGTGCTTTTTTACAAAGCAATACTGGAGTGCAGATCATTCCATTTTTATATATAGGTGCAAAACATATGGTTACTGGGTATGACCACCTATTGTTCCTCGTCGGTGTGTTGTTCTTTTTATATAAGAGTCGTGATGTCTTGCTCTATGTCAGTATGTTTACCTTAGGGCACAGCCTAACATTACTTTTTGGCGTTATTAATGACATTCAGGTAAATGCTTATTTAATCGATGCCATTATTGGACTTTCTGTTGTCTACAAAGGTTTTGATAACTTAGGCGGCTTTAAGAAAACAATAGGTTTTACGCCTAATCCCAAAACTGCGGTACTGATTTTTGGCTTATTTCATGGTTTTGGTTTAGCTACTAAACTTCAAGAATTTCAATTACCGTCAGACGGATTAATTGCCAATTTAATTGCTTTTAATGTTGGTGTTGAATTGGGGCAGTTCAGTGCATTAGCATTTATTTTATTATTGATAAACTACTGGCGAAAGCACAATAGTTTTAATCGCTTTGCGACCAATACCAACTGCTTATTGATGAGTGCTGGGTTTATGTTGATTGGCTTTCAATTAACAGGCTACTTTATCAGCTAAACGAAATTTTACAGTCAGTTAATTAACGAAAATAAAGAATTAAGAGAAGAGAAAAACATGCAACAAACTAACACTCAAGCAGTAAATACGCAGGAAGTAACATTGACCAATAGTAAATTACTTAAATACACAATATTTAGTTTTGTTTTTGCTGTTATCACATTAATCACAGTGATATTGCCAGCAGAATATAATATTGACCCAACGGGCATGGGTAATAAGCTTGGTTTAACCGTATTTAATAATGCACAAGCAACGACTTCAACTGAGCCATCAACTACCACGAGTAAGGCTACCACTGAAACAATTGAGGTTGTTGTTCCTGCGGGAAGAGGCGTTGAATACAAATTTACGATGGAGCAATATCAAAAGTTGACTTATGAATGGATAACCGATGGCTCTGTTTTGTATTTCGATTTACATGGTGAGCCAAAAGGGGACACCACTGGGTATTTTGAAAGTTATGCCATAGCAACATCAGATGAAATGAAGGGGAGCTTTACCGCACCATTTGAAGGCTCACACGGTTGGTATTGGAAGAACACCTCAGATGCTCCTGTAAAGGTCCAATTAATAGTTAATGGTGAATATGTTGAGCATGGACTCAAATAATCATCTTTTATTATCAGTGTTTATTTAGAAAGTTTAGTGGAGTCATAAATGAAAAATTTAATCGTAATGCTATTTGTCGGTTTAATGTTAAATACAGGAATAGCATTTGCGCATGGTGATCACAAAATGATCAGTGCAAAAGACGCGATACAAGTAGCCATCAAAGTAACGCAGAAACTCACCTTTAAGGATTTGGGCTACAAGGTTGGTAAGTTAGATGAAAGTTGGAAGGCTCTAACTACGGAAGAATTTAAGCTATATGCAGCTCAGGATAATCGCTACAAAGTCAGTGCATTTAATAAAGACAACAATAAAGTAATTTATTTCTTGATGACGATGAGTGGTGAATTGCTACAGGTTAACTCAGAAGCTAAGTTTTGAATTGTAATATTAAAAACATACATGAGCACAGAGAAATTATTTTCAGAGATTATTATGTTTAGACGTTAAGCTTCAATTTATTGGATTGTTATAAACCTCAAAGTATATTTTAAGTCGCTGACTACACTTGGCAGGCATTGATGGTTATGAATTAGTTCACGTAATGAAAACTATCTGTAAACTTTTGAGAGGGAAATATTTTAGAAGCATCAAATATCTATGATAATCGTAGTCTTATGATCGGATATTAAAGACTTTAATAGAATTAATGTTTTCTTGTAAGTGGCTACCAAGTCATTCACTTTTTTAAAATTAATTTGTTGAAAAATAGAGCTTGTTATGCGAGTGTGTAATTAATTGAAATATTTTTTTGGGTTAGCTGTGAATTCTAATTTCTCTAAAACATTAATGGTACTGCTAGTCTGTTTGACCTTTGTTGGTCAATCGGTTGCGTCTACTGTTATGTCTTATCATATGATGAGTATGAAGGGAAATAGTGGGCAGGAGCAAATGCAAAATATGTCAATGATGGACCATATTGACCATTCAATGATGAGTCATTCATCTGATGATTCAGATGAAGCAGAAGATGAAGCAGAAGATGACTGTTGTGTGAAAAGTTGTAGTTGTTTTACTGGGGGTTGCTCAAGTATCGCTACACTAATTAAAGACACAGGTGACAGTCTCTTTATTGATTTATCATCAAAAATATTCTCATATTCAAACTTGGCTCACTTATATGAAAATTATCTGTATTAGGCTTTTTGATCTCTGCGTTTAAGTATTTTTAAGCAAAATCAAGAATAACCTAATCAATTCAAATATTAATTGATATCCCTTTGGGGGGGTTATGTTTTCCAAAAAATTCACGTTAAAGGCTGTTGCAGCCTTTACTTTAGTCATTGCTATTGCAAGTTGTTCAAAAGAAGAAGTTTCAGTGACTTCATCTAAAACACAAAATGCTAAACCTCATCCTATTCTTTTAGAGGTTTATAAGAGTCCTACATGTGGTTGCTGCAAAAAATGGGTTAGCCATATAAATGAGCAAGGGTTCGAATCAAAAGTCCATAATTATCAAAATTTTACAGCGGTTAAAGAAGAGAAAGGAATAGAGCCTCGATACCGTTCTTGTCATACCGCTATATCAAAAGATGGTTATGCATTTGAAGGGCATGTTCCTGCCAAATTTATTCATAAATTTTTAAAAGAAAAACACGCTGACGATGTTATTGGATTATCTGTTCCTGCAATGCCAGCGGGAACTCCCGGTATGGAAGTAGGTGATAAATTTCAACCTTATAAAGTGTTATTACTTAAGAAAGGGGGCGCTTATGAGGTCTATGCTAGCGTTCAATCTTATGAGGAGCAGTTTTAATGAATAAATTTAAAAATATCAGAAGTTTAAGCGTGAAATACTGTGCGGGTATGTTAGCTCTTACAGTGCTAACTGCAAATTCTGCTGATATTCCTACTATTACTTCTAGTTCAGCCTTAACTTTTGAGAAAGCTATCAAGTCTGCGCAGAAGAATGATCCATGGTTAACGGGAAATGTTCATAAGCAAAATGCTATTGAAGCGATGAGTACAGCCGTAGGCACGTTACCAGATCCGAAAGTATCTATAGGGTTAGCCAATTTACCTACAGATGGCTTTGATTTTGGACAAGAGGGAATGACACAAGCGAAAGTTGGCATATCTCAAATGTTTCCTCGTGGGGATACATTGTTGATTAAACGAGAACAACTCAAGATTGAAAGTGAATCATTCCCGTATCAACGAAAAGATCGAGAGTCCAAAGTAGCTGTTACTGTTGGTAGCCTTTGGTTGGATGCATACAGAGTTCAAGAAAGTATTGCTTTAATTGAAAAAAACAGAACACTTTTTGAACAGTTAGCGGATGTTGCTGAAGCAAGTTATTCGTCTACTTTAGGTAAAACAAGGCAGCAAGATATTGTAAGAGCGCAATTGGAGCTTACAAGATTAGAAGATCGTTTAGATGTCTTAGGACAACAACAAAACCGCTTTGAAGGTATGTTGTCTCAATGGTTAACAGAGTTTTCTATAGAGAAAAGTTCTCAAAGTGAAACTTATGTAGACGATGATTTTAACCTTCATAATATCGTTTTGACTAGGGCGTGTTGATCTTTGTGGTATGAAAAACAAACAGCATGAAGATAAGGTATAATTGAATTCGCCAGAAAACTTTACACCGAACCTACATGCCAAGATTAATGCTAACAGACGGGACATGGAATGTCTTATCAAAAGTAATGTACTTAAGTGGTCGAATTTATAATAAGCCCGACCATAGAAAAACGCTCGAAGGCATACTGTATAAGATGCGCACAGGTATTCCATGGCGAGATTTACCTTCTGATTTTGGCCGTTGGAGTGCTATCTACAGACGGTTTAATTTATGGTCCAAAAAAGGGATTTTGAATGAACTGTTTCGCGCATTATCTCGTGATGCGGACATGGATTGGGTCTTCATTGATGGCAGTATTGTCAGGGCTCATCAACATAGTTGCGGTGCAAGAACTGCTGACAATGAATCAATTGGAAAGAGCCGAGGTGGAAATTCTACGAAAATTCATCTTGCAGTCGATAGCGGAGGGTTGCCTGTTTATTATGAATTATCCTGTGGAAATACGCATGATATCGTCCATGCAGAGTCACTCGTAGCTAATTGCCCAACAAGTAATATGGTTGTCGCAGATAAAGGCTACGACAGTGAAAAACTGAGAGCGTTTGTTCGTGATAATAACGCTACACCCGTTATTCCACGTAAGGGCAACAGTTTAGTAGGCAATGAAGATATTGACTGGTGCATGTATAAATATCGGCACTTGGTTGAGAATGCATTTGGCCGTATTAAGCAATATAGAGGGATAGCCACGCGGTATGAAAAGCTTGAACGAAATTATCATTCAATGCTCGCTTTAGCATTTACTATGATGTGGCTACCAATGTGGGCTGATTGATATATGTACTACAAAGATCAACAGCCCCTA
>NZ_AUTH01000005.1:0-12737 GCF_000497975.1 Pseudoalteromonas sp. TB41
AACATTTACTCAAATCTAAAGCCGTGCAATTATTAAACAACACATTATTTAATAAGGATATTTATGAAGCTCTTACTATCGCTTGTGTTAATAGTTACTTTTAGTACACCTTTTTTAAGCTATGCAGACACCGCTACAATCGACATAACCGTGGGTAAAAAAGTCATTCTACAATCAAAAATACTTAACGAAGACAGACCTATCAGAATATTCATACCAGAAACTGTAAAAGATGATCAGCCCCTTTATGTTATTTATTTACTTGATGGTGTTGAGCACTTTCATACGGCGTCTGGTGTTATAAAATCCCTTGTTGATTACGAGCAGATACCTAATGCAATGCTTGTTGCTATTGATACAACCAACCGCGTTCGTGATTACTTACCCAAAGTACAAGGTGAGCCTAAAACGGAGTTTCAAACCTTTGTTAAAAATAAGTGGCCTGACGCTGGGCAAACCGATAATTTTTTAAAGTTTGTGTCTGATGAGCTCATGCCCTATATAAATAGCAACTACCCAACTAATGGCTATAACACCTTAATTGGTCATTCTAATGCTGGTACATTAGCGCTTTATACTTTAGTTAATCAACCGGAATTATTTAACAACTATATAGCTATCAGCCCAAATAGTTGGTGGAGTGATGAAGAGTTAAAAAATAATATTATTAAATACACTAAAAACCCCAAAGGCGGTCAAGCGTTATTTATTAGTGTAGCAAGTGAAGGCGCACGCTTTTATACAGGCGCATTAAATACTTTAGTAAATTTAGAGCAACAAATGCCCACGCAGCTAAAATGGGAATATAAGCATTATCCCTCTTTTACTCATATGGGCACCATACTTCCAGCACTTAGCGATAGCCTAATTCACTTATTTAGCGACCTAATATTTAAAGTTACTGACGAGCACGGAAAATTTGCGGATGTATCACTTATTACCGGTTACTACCAAACACTTAGTGATAAGTACGGATTTGAGCTTAAAATTCCACAAGATGTGTACGTAGAGTTTGCCCACAGCCAGCAAAAGTTTGGTAACACTAAAAAAGCTATTTCCACACTTAAACACTTTACTAGCGATTACCCTAATGCTGCTTATTCTCACATGCGATTATCGCAAGGCTACACTGCTAATAAAGAGTTTAAAGAGGCATTCACTAGTATGAAACACGCATTAGAACTTGCTAAACAGAACTCGCGTGACCCGCTGTTAATCGATGCACTGCAAGATATGGTGAATGAAGCACAAGAAAATTTGTAGCTCATTAATTTAAAAGCATTACGAGCTTCGCTCGTCGCGTCAGCAAGCTGTACGCATACACTAAAGAAAGCATTAGCCTATAAAAAAACCGATGCTTAAACTAAACATCGGTTTTTATTTTACTGAAAGCTGACAGCTAGAAACTGACAGCTTGTCTTTATCACTTCCCTATCGCTTCTTTGGCGAATAGGTGCTTTATTGGCCCAAGGTTATCAACGAGTGAAAGCCCTACTCCACGAATCAGCTTTTTAACTGGGTTTGCGCCTTCAAATAACTCTTTTAGCCCTTGCATCATGGCGATGTGTTTTTGTGCGTCGAGCTTGCGGGTACGCTCGTAATCACGCAGTGTGCGAGTACTTGCAAACTCCTCGCTATCTCTTGTTAATAACTCAATTAAATAAGCCGCATCTTTTAGGCCAAGGTTCATACCAAGCCCTGCCAAAGGGTGAATGGTATGCGCTGCATCGCCTATTAATACCACTTTGCCATTTACCCATTGCTGGGCATAACGCATTTTAAGTGGGAACGCGACGCGCTTACTTTGCACTTCACATAAACCGCATTGGCCATCTATGGCAGCCATAACTGCTTTATTAAAAGTGGTGTCGTCCATTGCTAACAATTCATCACAATGATTCGGGCTGGTAGACCACACAATTGAATGAGTATGCTCATCGCTCAATGGTAAAAAAGCAAGCGGCCCCGTTGGTAAAAATACTTGGCGTGCGGTATTTGCATGTGACTCTTTGGTTTTAACTGTCGCTACTAACGCATGGTGATCGTAATCTTTAAAGCTCAGCGCCATATTAAACTGTTTACGAATCGCTGAATTTGCACCATCAGCCGCCACCAGCAACTTAGCAATAATAGGTTCGCCAGTTTTTAAATTAATAAATACATCAGACTCACTTTGGTGTATTTGCTGATACTCGGTATTAAACATGAGTGTGGCATTGCTTTGCTGCTCAAGCTCTTTTATTAGTGCAAAGCGAATAATATCGTTTTCAACTATGTGGCCTAAATGGTCAAGCTCAAGTTGCTCGTTATTAAAGGCTATTTTTCCAAAGCTATCGGCATCGCGTACATCCATGTGCGTATAAGCACAAGCACGCTCAGCTATTATATGTGGCCATACATTTAACTGCTCGAGCAAGGTTTGGCTGGCAATGCTTAATGCGCTTACACGTAAACCATAGTCATCGCTCGGTGGAGCTTGAGTTGGCGCTGCATCTAACACAACCACGCTGACATTCGCTTTAGCAAGCCCTAGCGCCAGCGTTAAACCTACGCAGCCACCACCCACTATACAAACCTGTACTTGTTTCATAAACGTGTACCTTGTTTAACTTGTCCCATTAACTGTTTAGCCAATGGGGCTTTGAATGCGGGGAATAAATCCATCGAAAACAGCCCAATACTACGACCAAGCGCTAACACCCGTGATGAATTAGAAAAAAGTCGAACCAGTGCATCGGTCAATGTCATTACGGTGTTTATATCATCACTGCGCTTAATTGAATATTGACGAGTAAAGGCATAACTCCCTAAATCATGTTCACTGTTTGCTATTAAGTCACTAAGCACTTGTACGTCGCGCAGTCCTAAATTAAAGCCTTGGCCTGCAATGGGGTGAATGGCGTGTGCCGCGTTACCTATTACCACAGTACGGTGCGCCGTTAACGATTCGACTTGCCCATAAACCAGCGGATAACTGGCGCGCATCCCTACTTTTATAAATTGCCCTGCACGATAACCAAAGGTGGTTTGCAGTACGCTTAAAAAGTCTGACTCACTTAATGCCATATGCTGCTCAATATGCTCTTGACGCATACACCATACTAACGAATAACGGTTATTACTCATGGGTAATAAGGCCATTGGGCCGTTTTGGGTAAAACGCTCAAACGCATGATGGTTATGTCCACCAGCCACTTCTATATTGGCAATAATCGCGCCTTGTTCATAAGGCTGGGTATTAAAACCTAGGCCTAGCAAGTGACGTGTTGGCGATTGTGCACCGTCGGCAATCACTAACAGCTTAGCACTTAGTTTTTCGCTGCTTTGTAATGTAAGTTCATTACTTTCGGCGTATTGTTTTATCGCCGTTACGCTATCAGGGCAAAAAAGCGATATATTTGATTGCGTTAAACGTTGATGCAGCGCTCTGCCAAATGGATTTACCTCAACTACATAACCTAATGAGGGTTTAGTAAACTCATCACTCTGTATATGGGTTTTACCAAAATGTCCTTTGTCTGACACACTGACTTTTTTTATGGCTGCCGCATAGGGAGCGTTTATTTCAAATAAATTGAGGCTTTGTAAATACTCCACCGACTGCTGTGCAAGCGCTATGCTTCTGTCGTCAAAACTTGGGTGATAATCTGTGGTTACTTGATTTGCTTCAACCACGGCAATATGTAGGCTGGGATTTTTTTTACTTATGCTCAGTGCGCAACTTGCGCCAACTAAACCACCGCCAATAACTACAACATCAAACTGCTTAGCCACTTTTATCTCCAAGCTTATGCGTTTTTAGCGCTTTGCATTAACGCTTCTATTTCGCTAATTTTTTTAGGCACGGTAATCGTTAAGTTTTCGTGACCAGACTCAGTTACTAATAAGTTATCTTCAATACGAATACCTATGCCTTGGTATTTTTTGGGTGCGTTTGAATTTTTATTAATATAAAGCCCAGGTTCAATGGTCAGTACCATACCAGGTTCAAAAGCACGCTCTTGGTTATTAACCTTGTAACCACCTACATCGTGAACATCGAGTCCTAACCAATGGCCAAGACCATGCATGTAGTATTCTTTACAGGCTCCTTGCGCCATTAGCTCATTAAAGTCGCCGGTTAAAATACCTAAATCGAGTAAACCTTGGGTTAGCACTTGCATAGCTAATTTATTAGCCTGCGATAAGTAGCCACCGGGCTTTACTTCGCTAAATGCGACTTCTTGCGCTTTAAGCACAATATTATAAAGCGCAGCTTGTTCGGTGCTAAATTTACCATTAACGGGGAAAGTACGGGTAATGTCGGCTGCGTAACCTTGTAGCTCACAACCTGAATCAATCAGCACTAGGTCGCCATTGTTTAATACATCGCTGTTTTGGGTGTAGTGCAAAATATTAGCGTTATCGCCACTACCGACAATGGTGCCATAAGCTGGATGTGGCGCCCCATTCATCGCATAGTGATGATGAAGCTCTGCCTCTAATTGAAACTCGGTTGCGCCAACGTGGGAAAAGCGCATGGCACGCATGTGTGCTCGGGCACTTATTTCGCAGCCTTCACGCATAATGTTAATTTCGCTTGGCGATTTAAATAGGCGCATTTCATGTAATAACGGGCGAATATCTTTAAGGGTACTCGGTGCTGTATCGCCTTTTTTGGGGGCACTACGCAAAGTATTAAGCATTGAAAATACTTTGCCGTCGAAGGCAGGATACGTCCCTTGTGCATAAAATAAAATCTGTTGGCCGTTCACCAAATTCAATAATTGTTCGTTTAGTTCACTTAATGCATAAGTTTTGTCGAATAAGTATTCACTTTGCGCTTTTTCAAAACCAATGCGCCTGCCGTGCCATATCTCTGCAAGTTTATCTTTATCTAAACAAAACAATATAGAAGGCGTATCACTGTCTTTGCATAACACCAATACCGCATCGGGTTCGTTAAAACCAGTTAAGTAAAAAAAGTCACTGTCTTGTCTAAACGGATAATGAGTATCTCGGCTACGTGTGAGCTCGGTTGCAGCAGGAATTATCGCAATACTGTTGCTATCCATTGCCGCCAATAAACGTTCGCGGCGCGCTTTAAACTCTGACTTTTGTATTTCAACCATTAATAACTAACCCATTACTTTTGTTGTATTACTAAATTAATGCAGTGTTTTTTTGTTGCTTTGTGGGTTTTGCTCTTTGCCAAGTTCAGCAAAACACAGTAACGCCGATACGCGTACGTACTCAATCACTTCATGCAGTGCTTGGCTATCTTCTTCGGTTTCTTCAAAGGTTGTATCAAGGCGCGTAATTTCGCTAAAGTCGCTAATCACTTCTTTTACATCTGCCGACAGCTTGCCATAGTCTTTTTGCTTTAAGCCAAAGCCCAGCATAAACCCAGCTACCCATGATACGAGCCCATTGGCTTGATCGATGAGTGTTTCGTCATCACTCGGTAAAAACAAATCAAATTGAAACTCTTCATTGTTAAAGCTTTCAACAACTTGTTGATAAACTTTACCAAAAAACTGTTTTAAATCGTTGCTAAACGACTCGCCATCATTAAATACGTCGCTCAGTAAGCCTAAGTATTCTTTATCGTCAATGCTTAGCCCACAAGCAAGTAAGCCGCTAATAACGCCATGCGCTTCAGCAGGTGATACAAATATTTCGTTTTTCTCTAAAAGAAGTTGGGCTTTTTCGTAATCTGGTAAGTTATTCATAATGACGTCTTCGCTTTGCTAATTAAAGCAATGCTACCACTCGATAAAAAGCAACTCCAATGAATTCTATGACTGAGGTCAAAAGCAAGCGATTGAAAAGCAAATTGAGTTCAAAAAGCAATCTTAAAAGTAAATATAAGATTAAATTTGCAGGAAAACTGAGCGAACAGTTTAATTTTTTACGATTGGGGTTTAAGGATTGGAATATGTCTTATATACTAAATTTGTTCCCTGGGGTGCAGGAGCTTGGTTAAGTCCCTGAGCCGATAAATTTTATACCAGGATTTTTGTTCGTTTACTATTGTGCAAGCTCGGCATGTACCGAGAAGCCTACGGTAAACCGCAGATTTCCGCCCTGAAACCTCAAGGTTTCAGGACTGACACCGGGCACCGCATTCTCGGGGAACACCTTCCTTTATAGCTTAGGTTCTAGGTTCTCAAGCATTTCTTTTTAACTAAACATTCCCTATCTTTCGTCTTTAAATATATCGAACTGCGCCTCCACAGCCCGATATTAAACTTGTTTCTAACACCTATCCCTTTGTCTTTTTAATGCCTAACACTACTTAAACCAACCTTGAAAGCGCTCCATCAGCATATAGTTAACGGGAACAAGTAATAAGGTTATAAAAGTCGCAAATATAATCCCAAAACCTAGGCTTACTGCCATAGGAATTAAAAACTGCGCCTGAGTCGCCTTTTCAAACAGCAGCGGCATTAAGCCTATAAAGGTGGTTAAACTAGTTAGCATAACCGGGCGAAAACGCGCTACGCCGGCGGTTTTAACAGCTTCCATTAAATCGAGCCCTTCACTGCGTTTTTTATTAATAAAATCAACCAATACTAACGAGTCGTTCACCACGACCCCAATTAACGCGAGCATTCCCAGCAAACTCATAATGGTAAGCTCCATAGTCATGATCCAATGGCCAATTACTGCGCCAATCATGCCAAAAGGAATAATGCTCATCACCACCAGTGGCTGTAAGTACGATTTAAAGGGAATTGCGAGCAACCCATAAATTACAAAAAATACAAATACCATTCCCCACAATAATGAACCAAACGATTCGCGCTGCTCTTTGGCTTCACCTTCTAATGAATGGCTTACACCTGGGTATTGTTGCACAAGTTCATCTAAGTAGGTTTTTAAATCAGCTTGAAGCACGGTCATATTGGTATCGGTTTTTTCTACATCCGCCGACACATTAAGAGTACGGTAACGATCAATACGGGTAATGGTTGATGGGCTTTGACCCGGTACTAAAGTGGCCACGTGTGACAGCGGCACTCGCCCACCATTAGGTGTTTGTATTAATATATCTTTTAAATCAGCAACTGAGCGTCTTTCATCTATAGGTAAGCGCACCATAACGCGCACATCATCACGCCCGCGTTGAATGCGCTGTACTTGTACACCAAAAAACGAGTTACGCACTTGTCTTGATACATCAACTCTATTTAATCCAAGTGCAAGCCCTTGCTCTGTTAGCTCTATTTGTAGCTCTTCTTTACCATCAGACATGCTATCGGCAATATCAAACACGCTTGGATAAGTGGCCAATCGTTGTTTAATTTGCTCAGCCACTGTTTGCAGTGTGGTTATGGAATTACCCGATAATTGAATATCAATTGGGTTTGAGCTTCTACCTATTTCTGCTCTAAATGTGAGACTTTCAGCCCCTGGGATCACCCCTATTAATTGCCGCCACTCTTTTACCAACTCACGCGAACCAATATCAGACTCTCGTTGTTCTGCTGGGGTGATTTCAAAGCGCACACTACCCGAATTAGCCGCACCGCCTCGCCCGCCAGTGCTGGCTAAAATATTAAGGATAATACTTTGCCCTGTTTCTTCATCTTGATACTTACGCTGAAGCTCTCTGGCTTTATCTGACATATCAATAATGTATTTATTCGTGACTTCAAACGGTGTTCCCGCAGGAAAAGTTAAATTAACCCGAACTGTTTCACTGGGAATACGTGGGAAGAAAATAAACTTAGTCCAACCACTGGTGATCATGGTTAAAATAATTAAAAACACGCCCATAAATAAACTGACTGTGGCCAGTTTGTTGCGTAGCGCTAGCCCTAATACGGGTTGGTAATATTTTAAAATGGCATGCTCAAAACCATCAGCAAAACGTTGTTGGAGTTGCTCTAATTTAGAACCTTTGCCTTTTTGCTGGCGCAGTTTGATATATTTTAAATGCGCTGGCAGCACAAATTTAGATTCAATCAATGAAAACAATAATACCGGAATAACCACCACCGGAATTTGCGCAAAAATAGCGCCTCGTGCGCCTTCTATAAAACCTAACGGTAAAAAAGCGGCCACGGTGGTTAACACGCCAAATGTAACTGGCGTGGCTACTTCTTGAGTTCCTTTTATAGCAGCCTCTTCGCCCGATTTGGCGGTTTTTAAATGGGTATACACGTTTTCACCGGTAACAATAGCATCGTCCACCACAATCCCTAGCACCAATATAAAACCAAATAAGCTGATCACATTTATGGTCACGCCAAAGGCGGCCATTGCCATAAACGCGCCCATAAATGAAACCGGAATACCAATAAATACCCAAAACGCGATGGCAGGTCTTAAAAATAAAGTCAGTAACCCCAGTACCAAAATACCGCCCTGTAAAGCATTGCTAGTTAGGGTAGCAATACGGCTTTTTACTACCTCGGAGTCATCATCCCAATAGCTTAAATAAAACCCTTGCGGTAAATTAGCTTGCTCACTGGTAATATAGTTTTTAACTGCATCGGCCACTTCTATCGCACTTTGCGGACCAATGCGGTACACATCGATAAATGCGGCTTGTTTGCCATTAAAGCGGGTGCGCACGGGGGTTTCTTCAAAATCATCGTTAATGGTTGCAATATCACTTAAGCGAATAATAGTGCCATCGGCTTGATTTTTTATCACAATGCTTGCAAATTCATCTTTGCGGTAAGCTTGCCCTTTAGAGCGAATAAGTACATCGCCGCCCTCTGTTTTAAGGTTTCCCGCTGAAATATCAGAACTTGAATTGGCAATGGCACTGGATATTTGCGCCAAGGTTAAATCGTATTGGCGCAGCGTATCTTGGCTTACTTCGATTGCCAGCTCATAATTACGTACGCCACTAAGTTCAACTTGGGTAATCGCCGGAATACGCAGCAATTCATCACGGACTTGCTCTGCATATTCTAGGGTTTCTTTTTCGTTGTAGTCACTTGAAACAGTGACTGCTATTACTTCACGCTTACGCTGGATTAACCCTATTACTGGTTTTTCTGCATCGGCTGGAAAGGTATTAATGGCATCGACACGGCTCTTTATATCCGCTAACAATTCACGCTCGTCATAGCCAGTATCAACCTCAACGCTTACTTGTGATGACCCCTCAGAAGAGCGGCTCGATATTTGTTTAATACCTTCGAGATCTTGTAATGCTTCTTCTATTCGTATGGTGACCCCTTTTTCAGCATCTTCTGGGGTTGAACCACGTAAACTCACACTAATATTTATACGATCAGAAACAAACGAGGGAAACACCTCTAACGGTAACTTAGAAGACAGGCTGAATAGGCCGCCCAACACAATACTAATTAGCAATAAGTTGGCAGCCACATGGTTACGAGTAAACCAAGCGATCATGGCTGCTCTCCTGGTTTTTGTGCTTTAAGAGTCGCATCCATTATCTGCACTGGCGTACCTGAACTCACTTGACCCAGTGGCGTCAGCACTAATTGACTACCCGCTTCAAGACCTTTACTCACAATGCCTTGCAGCGCATTTTGCCACGCTAAAGCAATATTTTTACGCTGTAGTGTGCCATTTTCAACCACATAAACATAACTGCCTTGATATATCGCACTATTGGGAATAACGAGTACCTGAGAGGCGACTTTACCATTAATTTTAGCTTTAACGTATTGCCCTATTTTTACTGGGTATTGATTATCACTGGTTGATTTATAAGGGTCATTAATTTTAGCCACCACATATAATTGCTGAGCACTTTCATCTATTGCGCCCTCAGTACGAATAAGTTGACCTTGCCATTGTTGCTCGCCAATTAAATCTGAAGTGAAATTAACCGCTGAGCCACGCTGATTTTTAGCACCATCTCGATATTGCTCAGGTAAATTAATAAAAGGCAGATCTTTATTCTTTATCGGTAAGCGTATTTCAACACTGTCGGTTGCATAAATTGTCGCCAACTGCATATTGTTAGATACCACCTGACCTAAGTCAACGCTGCGGTTTAATACTCGCCCAGCATAAGGGGCTTTAATTTTAGTACGTTCAAGATTTAGTTGCGCTTTTTCCAATTGTGCTTGTGCTGACAAAACCTGTGCTTGCGCTGCAGCTAGCTGTGGCTTTCTAAGTACTAAAATACTCGGTTCAGACTCATTGCCTAAACGTTGCCAATCAGTAAGCGCTTGTCGGCCTCGCGCTTGCTCTTCTAATAAGTTTTGCTCGGCATTGAGCAAATTAGCTTGTGCTGATTTAACTTCTGCTTTTAAATCGCGATCATCTAACTGAAGTAACACATCGCCTTTTTCAAAAAAGCCGCCTTCGCGGAACTGCTCATTTATATCAATAATCAGTCCAGAAACCTGAGCCACCAACATACTTTGAGTTCGTGGTTTAACCGTGCCAAAGCTATCAATTTCAACGGGGTAGTCAATTAACTGCAATGGTTTTACCGCTACATTAATTTTTGCTTTTGGCGGTGCTGAAAAACGTGATGCTTTAGGCGGGTTTCCTTTAATAAACATCACCAAAAAAATGGTCGCTATAATGATAGCAGCGGGAACAATTATTTTTTGTTTGTTGAGTTTCATAGTGCTTGCTCATCCTGTGCGGATCTTGATTTTGCAAAGTCGCCCCCAAGAGCAACATGTAATTTAATGCGATTTGTGAGTAATTGGTTTTTAATTTCAATCAGTGAACTTTGTGCATCAAACGAGCGTGCTTGTGCATCTAATACGGTGGTGTAGCTCACTAAACCACTTTGATATTGTTCAAACGATAATTGCTCTGCTGCTAAGGCATTTTCTTGTGCCTGCAAGGTGCTTTGGTAGCGTGCCTTTAAAGATTGTTGTTGGGTAATAGCATTTTCAACATCACCAAATGCATCATATAAAGATTGCAGATAGGCTTGCTCTTGCTTTTGCGTTTGTAAACTGGCTATTTCCTCGTTCGCAGCGAGTCGTCCAGCGTCAAAAATAGGCGCTGAAATACTACCAATAAGTGACCACGCAAGACTTGAAGCAGAAAATAAGTCGCTTACCCTGTTAGTGCTATCGCTTAAACCTGCCGCTAAATTTAAACTCGGAAAACGCTGTTTATGCGCATACGCAAGCGAAGCGTCGCTGGCTAATAACTGATACCAACTAGCACGCAACGCAGGTTTGCGAGTAATAAGCTCCGACGGTAAACCAAGAGGAATGTCGTCATTAATTACAGGTAGGTCGTTATTCGCTGCTATCAATCCTTTTGGATACTCCCCCAATAAACGCTCAAGACTACGTGCAGCTTGAGTCAAATTTGCTTTTTGGGTTGCTATACGGGAGCGTTCATTGTTTAACTCATTGCGAGCTAAATAAACATCTAACGCTTCATTTAAACCTTGGCGATAACCCGACTCAATAATCTCAAGGTTTTGCTGGGCGTTAGCTTCTCTGCGCTTAAACAAATCAAGTAATTGCTCTGCACTGATTAAGTTAAACCAATTTGTTATAACATCTGCAATAAGCTGTTGTTTAGTTTGCTCATAGCGAGCTTGCTGAGCAAGGTAGTTGAGGTTGTCTCTGCGCTTTGCATCAGAGAGTTTACCCCATAAATCAATTTCATAGCCTAACTCTAACGATACAGAGCTTGAGTTATTATAACTAACCGGACGATTATCTTTGCTCCGTCCTACTCGCGTTGAAATATCTAAACTGGGCCATAAAGCGGCACCGGTGACAATTAATTGCTGTTTTTGTATTTCTACATCAAAACGGTTTTGCAATAGTTGCTGATTGTTTTTTAGCGCTTGAGTAACTAGCTGCTTTACTGTTGGTGAAGCAAGTTTATTAAACCATGTGTCGTTGACAGCAACTACTGATTCAACAGCTGTTTGTTGCCACTGATCTGGGAGTGTATTCGGTGCTTGCTCACGTAGTTGCGGGTTTAAGTTACTCGCACAACCACTTAGCAGCATAATACTTATTGCCAATAAAGATGGCTTATATTGCCACATTATGTTTAAACCTGATTAATGCTATTTATGAATGTTATTCAAGCACTTTAGCAAACGTTGCTCAATTGACTTTACATAACATTACATACTTTGCGATGAAATTATAAGTGCCGTAGATACGCCAAGTATTAACATATTGATCACAAATTAATAAACAACCTAATTTTTAGCCAAAAAAGCTGAATAAAGTTCTCAAAGAGGTACGAAAAGGACAGAGGGACTTACTGTTTATGACGTGCTGGAAAAATAGAGCAGGATAGAAAAAACTTAGAAACAAAAAAGCCCCGCATATGCGAGGCTTAGTATAAATGGTGCCTCGACCCGGAATCGAACCAGGGACACGAGGATTTTCAATCCTCTGCTCTACCAACTGAGCTATCGAGGCACTTAAACAGTGCAATAGTTAAATTAACTATTTAAATAAATGGTGCCGACTAACCGAGTCGAACGGTTGACCTACTGATTACAAGTCAGTTGCTCTACCAGCTGAGCTAAGTCGGCACACTAAACTGTGTGCTAAGGCACTTTATCAATTTTAAAGATTGATAACTTTTAGTAAATGGTGCCTCGACCCGGAATCGAACCAGGGACACGAGGATTTTCAATCCTCTGCTCTACCAACTGAGCTATCGAGGCACTTAAACAGTGCTCGTGAACTGCTTTTAGCAATTTCACTTTTATAAATGGTGCCGACTAACCGAGTCGAACGGTTGACCTACTGATTACAAGTCAGTTGCTCTACCAGCTGAGCTAAGTCGGCACACTAAACTGTGTGCTAAGGCAC